>CAVGLF010000121.1:0-5792 GCA_963630045.1 Butyricicoccaceae bacterium
CTTTTTCCCCCCTATCCCCCGCATATGTCCTTCGCCTGATTTTCCGCGGTACTTTTCTACAGGAAAACCCATAAATCTTTCAAAAAAAGGAAACTCGAAGAAATCCTATGATGACCATTCTCACCCGCAGCGTGGGCGAGCTTCGTACGAACTGCTATATCGCATTCGATGAGGATTCGCGCCGGGGATTCGTTGTGGATCCCGGAGACGATGCGGACGCTATTTTAGACGCAATCCGTCAAAATCATTTGCAAATAACTCATATTCTTCTTACACATGGTCATTTTGACCACTTTCTCGCCCTTCATGCTGTGCAGCATGCCACAAACGCGCGTGTCGGCATCCATGAACGCGATGCCGCAGCGCTGGCGGACAGCCGCGCGTCCCTCTACTCTCTCTTTGTAGGGGACTCGGGCTTCTGCCCCGTGACGCCCGACTTTACCTTCAGCGAGGGCTCCCTCATCGAGACGGACGCCGGAACGCTCACCGTACTCTCCACCCCCGGACACTCGCCCGGCTCGTCGTGCTTTGACTCAGGAGAGGTGCTCTTCTCCGGCGATACCCTGTTTGCTCTTTCCTGCGGACGTATTGACTTCGCCGGGGGCAACCGCAACGCCATGCGCGCGTCCCTGCGCCGCCTCTACAATCTGCCCGGAGACCGTATCTGCTATCCCGGTCACGACCGGGTCTTCCGGCTCTCCGATGCGCGGATTTCCAACCCTCTGCTTTACGGAGCCGTACAATGAAACTCAAGCTTACCGGAGCGGACTGCCGCTACAGCATCGAGCAGCTCGCGCTGACTCTCTTCCCCGACGAGCGGCACTCCTGGGACTCCGATCTCCCCGGCCTTGCGGACTGCCGGCTGCATACGGGAGCGCATCTCCACACCGCGTCCGTCGTCATCACGCGAAACGGCGTTTCCTCGCGCGGCGTGTCGCGCATTGCGCCGGATGCCGATGCCTACCGCGACGGAGCGCTCGTGCGCTATATCCTGCGCCGTGCCTTCTACCGGGCGGCGCTCGCCCATCTGCCCGAGGTGCCGCCATGGGGCGCGCTCTCCGGCGTGCGTCCCGCGAAGCTCGGGCGTGCCCTCATCGCCGAAACCGGCTCGGAGCGCGGAGCCGTTCGGGCTCTTCAGAAAAACGACTTCCTGCGCCGCGACAAGGCGGAGCTGACCGTGCTCTGCGCCCGTGAGGCCTGCCGGATCCTGGCCGACCGCACGCCGCGCGACGTGGAGGTCTACATAGGCATCCCCTTCTGCCCCACGCGCTGCGCCTACTGCTCCTTCGTCTCCGCGTCCACGGCGGCTCAGGGGTCGCTCATCGCGCCCTATGTCGACGCACTCTGCCGCGAGCTTTCGGACGGAGCGGAGCGCGTACGCCGTCTGGGACTGCGCGTCCGCACGCTCTACATGGGCGGAGGCACTCCGACGACGCTCTCGCCCGGGCAGCTCGACCGTGTGCTGACGGCGGCGCAGGCACTGGGTACTCCCGGTGAAATTACCGTCGAGGCCGGCCGTCCCGATACGATCACGTCCGAGAAGCTCTCCGTGCTTCGTGCCCACGGCGTGGAGCGCGTGAGCGTCAACCCGCAGACCATGGACGACGCGGTGCTGCGCGCCATCGGACGGCGTCACACGGCGGCAGACGTCGGGCATGCCATGGAGCTGGTGCGCCGTGCGGGCTTCTCCTGCGTGAATATGGACCTCATCGCGGGGCTTCCGGGAGACAGCGCAGAGGGCTTTGCGCACTCGCTGGAGCGGGTGCTGGCCTTCGCCCCGGAAAATGTCACCGTACACACCTTCGCCCGCAAGAAGGGCGCGGATCTCTTCGATGCGCCGGCCGTCCCGGCGTCGGAGCTTTCCGACATGCTCCGCCATGCCGAGTGTACGCTCTCTGAGAAGTACCGTCCGTATTACCTCTACCGCCAGAAATACATCGGCGGCAGCTTCGAGAACATCGGCTGGACGCGTCCGGGGTACGTCTGCGACTACAATGTCGCCATGATGGAGGAGACCTCCCCCGTCCTCTCCTTCGGCGCGGGTGCCGTCACGAAGCTCGTGCGCGGCTCCCATGTCGAACGCCTCACCGGCGCGAAGTTTGCCCGGGAGTACCTCGATGGATTCGACGCCCATCTGGAGCGCAAAGCCGCCATCGACCGCTTCTTCCTCGAACCGGCATC
Source organism: Butyricicoccaceae bacterium (assembly GCA_963630045.1). Classification (GTDB taxonomy): domain Bacteria; phylum Bacillota; class Clostridia; order Oscillospirales; family QAMX01; genus JAAZKA01. Next base: position 2,182 of record CAVGLF010000121.1, read on the forward strand.
CGATACCTGACAGAATTACGGGAACGCGTCCGGCGCAAAATAATGCATATTTCGGCACGTCTCCCGATGCAAGAAAGGAATCCTGAATGCAGAACCGCATTGCCAATACCAGTTCCTACCGGAACTTTCAGTCCTTAGACCAGATCAACTCCCAGCTTCTTACGCGGCCTGCGGAGTACATCACGGACTGCGAGCGGCTGTACGCACGCACGGTCGAGGCCGTGGCGCGCAACATTCTCGTGTCCCCCTGCCCCATCGTCCTGCTTGCGGGTCCTTCGGGCTCCGGCAAGACCACAACCTCCCGCAGCCTCGCCGCGGAGCTCTCCCGTCACGGCATCCTCGCTCACTCCGTGGAGCTGGACAACTACTTCTACTCCCTTGACCGCTCGGATCTCTCGCTGGACTGGGAGGCACCCGCCCGGCTGGACATCCCGCTGATTCTGGAGCATATTGCCGCTCTCTCCCGCGGTGAGGAGATCTGCATGCCGCGCTTCGACTTCGCAAGCGGCGAACGTCACGACAACGTCACGCCTCTGCGCCTGGGGCGCAACGAGGTCGTCATCTTCGAGGGCATCCACGCGCTCAACGATGCGATCCTGACCCGGCTGGACGTCCGTCCCGTGACCGTCTACGTAAGCGCCCGCATGCGCGTGCGCGATGAGACCCATGTCGTGTTCCGCCCCGAGTGGATCCGCTTCCTGCGGCGCGGACTGCGCGACTCCCTCTTCCGCGGCACGCCGCTTTCGCACACGCTGGAGCGCTGGGGCGACGTGCGCCGCGGCGAGAAGCTGTATATCCTGCCCTTCAAATACCGCGCTCAGGTCATGATTGACACCTCGATGGATTACGAGATCAACCTGCTTGCGCCCCTGCTGCACCGCGAGCTCGAGCGGCTCGATCCCACAGCGCTGCGTCTGCTGCGCATGGCGCGCATGCCCGAGGCGCTTGAGCGCTTCAATCCGCTCTCGCCCTCGCTCATCCCGAAGGGCTCGCTCATGCGCGAGTTCATCGGTGACATCGGACTGTAAAAAAAAGCAGATCGTATAAGCAGCACGATGGTCTTTTCCGCACTTTGCGGTGCTGTTTGTATTCGATGCGATGCTGTTTTTGTTCGATGCGTGCCTTGACAAGCCCGCGCAACGTATGATACAATACAAAAGTTAACATGATTGCGGCGCATCGCGGAAAAATCCATGCGTCCGCTGCCAAAGAAAAACGGGAAATCAATAAGCTCTCCGGCGTCCTCCGGCCGTCATTTTCCTGCAGACATCTGCCGCAGGCTTTTTCCAAAAAAGGAGAGCTTTGACACACGAAAAGGGGTTATCTGTAATGTCCGGACATTCCAAGTGGAACAACATCAAGCGCAAGAAGGAAGGCACCGATGCCAAGCGCGCCAAGATCTTTACGAAGATCGGACGCGAAATCGCGCTGGCCGTCAAGACCGGCGGTGCCAATCCCGCCTCCAATACCAAGCTGCGCGACATCATCGCCAAGGCCAAGGCGAACAATGTCCCCAACGACAATATCACCCGCATGCTTGCCAAGGCCGAGGGTGCCGGCGGCGCGGACTACGTCTCCATGAATTACGAGGGCTACGGCCCCGCCGGTATCGCCGTCATCGTCGAGACCCTGACGGACAACAAGAACCGCACCGCCGCCGATGTGCGTCATGCCTTCGACAAGTACGGCCGCGGCATGGGTGCCAACGGCTGCGTGTCCTGGCAGTTCAAGGAGCAGGGCGTGCTCATCATCGACCGTGAGGAGGGCCTGAACGAGGGCCCCGTCGAGGAGGACGAGCTCATGATGCAGGCGCTGGATGCCGGCGCCGAGGACTTCTCCGCCGAGGAGGATTCCTTCGAAATCTACACCTCTCCGGATGATTTTACCCCCGTCATGGAGGCTCTGGAGAAGCTGGGCTACTCCTTCATCACCGCCGAGGTCGAAATGGTCGCTCAGAACACCGTCCGGCTCGACAGCGAGGAGGACGTCCAGAAGATGGAAAAGATGATCGAGCTGCTTGAGGACAACGACGACGTCCAGAACATCTGGCACAACTGGGAAGAGTAATCTGGCTCCCCTTTTTCCCTCATCCGGCTTCCTTTTTCCCCCCGCCCCCCGCGATGCAAAAAAGGTAATGGCTGCTTGCACAATAAGCCGCCGCAGCCCGCAAAAATACGGCTGCGGCGGCTTATTTTTGTGATCTTCCGGCACAAAATCCCAAAGTAAACGTAAAGGACGGTACACACAAAATGCGAAACGTTAAGGTCGGCATCATCGGCCTGGGACCCCGTGCGGAAACTCTGCTTGCGTCGTTCTTCGCACTCCCCGGCGTGGACATCATCGCCGTATGCGATCTGAATGAGGAGCCCATCCGCAAGATTCTGGGCATTTTCGAAAAGAACGGACGTCCCGCGCCGCGTACCTTCACCGATTACCGCGAGATGCTGAAGACAGATGAGCTGGAAGCGGTGTTCGTACCCACATCCTGGAACTCGCATCTGGCCATCGCTGCGGACTGCATGGAGGCGGGCAAGTACGTCGCTGTCGAGGTCGGAGGCGCCTCCGCCATCGAGGAGCTCTGGCAGCTCATCCACGCCTACGAGCGCACGAAAAAGCCCTGCATGATGCTGGAAAACTGCTGCTACTGCCGCGAGGAGATGATGGTGCTGAACATGGTGCGCCGCGGTCTCTTCGGCGAGCTGATCTACTGCGAGGGCGGCTATGAGCACAACCTGCGCGACCGTCTGGTTCAGTTTGACTCCGACGGGGACGAGCGCTCCTGGCACAACTACCGGCGCAACGGGGAGCTCTATCCGACACATGAGCTGGGACCCATCGCGAAGATTCTGGGCATCAACCGCGGCAACCGCTTCCTCTCCCTGACCTCCACCGCGACGAAGTCCCGCTCTGTCGCCGAGGCGCGCCGCCGCAGGGGACTGCCCGAGGTCACCTTCAACGAGGGCGACATCATCACCACCGTCATCAAGTGCGCAAACGGCGAGACCGTCACGCTGACGCACGGCATCTCGCTGCCGCGTCCCTACTCCCGCAATGCCCGCGTTCAGGGCACGCGCGGCATCTGGCTGGAAAATGCCGGCGGCATCTACATCGAAGGGCTCTCCCGCGACGAAACAAAGCTGGACGTCGCCGGGAATCCCTACGACGTCCATTACTGGGACAAGGTCGAGGACTACTTCGAGGAGTACGATCATCCGATCTGGAAAAGCTTCCGTGAAAATCCTCTGGGCGGTCACGGAGGCGCCGATGCGCTGGCCATCCAGGCCTTCCTGGACGCCGTCCGTAATGGGACGAATACGCCGATTGACGTCTACGACGTCGCCGCGTGGATGGCGGTCACCTGCCTTTCCGAGCAGTCCATCGCCATGGGCTCGATGCCCGTCGCCTTCCCCGACTTCACCTGCGGACGCTGGATCCGCCGCGAGCCTGCGCCGCGGAGCCGCTGGTCGCTGGATGAAATCTGCGAGGAGTGCTTCTGAATCCTGGGAGGATCTTCCTTCTCCGGATTTCCCGCGGGGGCGGGAAATCCGGAGAAGGAGAAAAAAAGGGGGTCGGGTGTACCCGAACCCCTTTTTTTCTTTCGTGACGCGGGG
>CAVGLF010000122.1:0-5735 GCA_963630045.1 Butyricicoccaceae bacterium
GGACGCGAGTGCGGAGGAACGGGAGACGCGGGGATTGACCTCGATGACGGCGTACTCAAAGGATGTCGGATGGAGCGCGAACTGGACGTTGCAGCCGCCCTCCACGCCAAGCGCGCGGACGATGGCCAGAGCCGCCGAGCGCAGCATCTGGTACTCGCGGTCCGCCAGCGTCAGCGCGGGTGCGACGACGATGGAGTCGCCCGTATGGATGCCGACCGGGTCGACATTCTCCATGGAGCAGATGGTGATGGCGTTGTCCAGTGAGTCGCGCATGACCTCGAACTCGATTTCCTTCCAGCCGGAGATGCAGCGCTCGACCAGGATCTGATGAATGGGGGAGGTCTCCAGTCCACCGAAGGCGATTTCGCGGAGCTCCTCCTCGGTTTCGGCGATGCCGCCGCCGGAGCCGCCCAGAGTGAAGGCCGGACGGACGATGACGGGGTATCCGATGGTTCCGGCAAAGCGCACGGCGCTGTCCACGTCCTCCACGACGTCCGAGGGGATGCAGGGCTGTCCGATGGACTCCATCGTCTCCTTGAAGATGAGTCGATCCTCGGCGCGGTCGATGGTCTCGGGGCTGGCGCCCAGAAGGCGCACGCCGCGTGACGCAAGGAATCCGGACTTCGCCAGCTGCATGCCGAGCGTCAGACCGTTCTGACCGCCGAGTCCGGAGAGGACGGAGTCGGGCTTTTCGCGGTCGATGATGCGCTCCAGCGTCTCCAGCGTCAGCGGCTCGAGATAGATATGATCCGCCATGGCGCGGTCGGTCATGATGGTCGCGGGGTTGGAGTTTACGAGAACGGTTTCAATGTGATCCTCCCGCAGGGCGCGCAGTGCCTGCGTTCCGGCATAGTCGAACTCAGCGGCCTGTCCGATGACAATGGGGCCGGAGCCGATGACGAGAACCTTCTTAATGCTTTTATCCAGCGGCATGTCAGTTTTCCTCCGTTCTGTAAGCGTCCATCATGGAAGTGAAGCGGCCAAAGAGGAAGGCCGTGTCCTGAGGACCGGCAGCGGCCTCGGGATGGAACTGAACCGTGAAGGCAGGGATCCGGCAATAGGTAAGGCCTTCACAGGTGCGGTCGTTGCAGTTGTCAAAGGACACCTGGGCGATTTCGGGATCCACGGTCTCGGACAGTACGGCATAGCCGTGATTCTGGCTCGTGATATAGATGCGTCCGGTGGAAATCTCACGCGCGGGCTGATTCTCTCCGCGATGACCGTACTTGAGCTTCGCGGTCTGGAAGCCGGAGGCGAGTGCCAGAAGCTGATGTCCCAGACAGATTCCGAAAATCGGAACGCCCGAGGCCAAAAGCGTCTTCATCTCCTCGATGACGCCGGTGTTGTCCGCGGGATCGCCGGGGCCGTTGGAGAGCATGATGCCGTCCGGCTTCATGGCGAGAATTTCGGACGCCGCGGTATTGTACGGGAATACGGTGACCTCGCAGCCGTTCTCATGCAGCTTGCGCACGATGTTCTCCTTGATGCCGAAGTCCATCAGCGCCACGCGGTATTTTGCGTGATCGCAGGGCACGACATGGGGACAGGTGCAGGACATGCGCGCCACGGCGCTTTCAACCTTATAGCCGCGCAGCGCATTCCAGTCCACCTCGGACGGGTCGGAGCAGAGCGTTCCGTTCATGACTCCGCTTTCACGCAGACGGCGCACAAGCGCCCGCGTATCGATGCCGCAGAGTCCCGGGATGCCGTGCTCGCGCAGGTAATCCTCCAGACATCCGCGGGAGCGGAAATTGGAAGGCTGTGCGCAGATCTCGCGCACGATATAGGCCGCGCACTCCGGCTCGGAGCTTTCGAAGTCCTCCGGGATGACGCCGTAGTTTCCGATGAGGGGAAAGGCCTGTACGATCATCTGACCGCAGTAGGAGCGGTCGGTGATGGTTTCCAGATAACCGGTGCCGGAGGTGGTAAAGACGACCTCAGCCGTGGTATTCTTCTCCGCGCCGAAGCGGCGTCCGCGAAAGACGGTGCCGTCGGCCAGTACGAGATAACCCTGATGTTCCACTGTATCTCTCCTTTTATTCTAAAATCATAACTCAAAACAACGAATCAAAATCCGCAGATAGGCAAGGGCTATAAAAAACCCCGCCCGGAGCACTCGAACGAAAAAGACGGATTCAAGTCTTACGAAACGAGCGGACAGGGGCGGGAAGGAAAGAGAAAGAGGAGGAAAACGGAAGGTTCCGAAATGATTTCCCGGCAAAACCGCTCAGGGATGCGAAGCTTGAACGCATCGTGATCATTTCGGCACATGGCGCAGTCCTCCTCCTTGTAAATGTCTTGTTTTCGGTCAAAAACCCATCAGCTGAGAGGGAAAAATAGCTTACAGCTCGATATACGCGTCGCGCTCGGGGCCTACGGACACATAGGAGATGGGCGTATCCACGGCCTTCTGCAGGTAGTCGATATAGGCGCGGGCGTTGTAGGGCAGATCGGACGCGCGGCGAATCTTCGAGATATCGCAGTGGAAGCCGGGGAGGGTGGTCATGACGGGCTTCGCACGGTTGAGCTCCTCGCCCCACGGGAAGTGCTCGACACGCTTTCCGTCGACTTCATAGGCCTCGCAGACCGGGATGTCCTTCAGATAGGACAGTACATCCAGCTTCGTCAGCGCCAGCGTATCGGCGCCCTGCATCAGGCAGCCGTAGCGGGAGGCGACCACATCGAAGGGACCGACGCGGCGGGGACGTCCGGTGGCGGCGCCGTATTCGCCTCCGGCGCGGCGCAGCTCCTCAGCCTCTTCTCCGAAGAGCTCGGCCGTGAAGGGGCCCTCGCCCACGCAGGTGGAGTAGGCCTTCATGATGCCGATGGACTGATCGAGCTTGGCAAAGGGAATGCCCGCTCCGATCGGCGCATAGGAGGCGATTGTGTAGGAGGAGGACGTGAAGGGGATGATGCCGAAGTCGATGTCGCGCAGCGCACCGAGCTGTGCCTCGAACATGAGGTTCTTGCCTGCGGCAATTGAATCCGTGAGGTACTTTGTCGTATCGCAGACGAAGGGTGCCAGGACGCTGCCGTACTGATCGAGCCAGGCCATTTCGTCCTCGACGGTGACGGGATCGGCGTGGTAGCCGCCCGCGATGGTCAGATTGCGCCACTCCAGAAGCTGCGCGACCTTATCGCGGAGCGCTTCGCGGGAGCCCAGAAGATCGCCGCAGCGCAGCACCTTCTTCATGTATTTGTCGCCGTAGACCGGACCGATGCCGCGGCGCGTGGAGCCGAATTTGCGGTCGGCCAGACGATCCTCCTCCAGCTCATCGAGCTTGCGGTGGTAGGGCATGCAGATGACCGCACGGTCGGAAATCTTGAGGTTCGCAGGCGTCACACAAACACCCGCATCCTGAAGACGGCCGATCTCGCCGCACAGATGTCCCAGATCGATGACCATACCGGGGCCGCAGACGTTCACAACATCCTCACGGAGAATGCCGGAGGGCAGCAGATTCAGAATGAATTTGCCGCGCTCATTGACGACCGTGTGCCCTGCATTGTTGCCGCCCTGATAACGAATGATGATGTCATAGGAGGAGGACAGCAGGTCGACCATGCGGCCCTTGCCCTCATCGCCCCAGTTGATGCCGACAATCGCGGAAAGCATATGCACCAAAACCCCCAACGTGTCAATTGCACGGATACCGCATGAAATGGGCATCCGCATATGGTTATCTTGAAAGACCGCAGAGTATTATATCAGAAATCCCGTCCGCTGTCAAGCAAGCAGAGGGGACTCTCATGCAAAATTATACACAAATCGCGCCGTCTCTATTCCACGGCCGGATAACACTTTCACGGAAAGGCTTCCAAAATCGTCATATTAAGTTTTAAAAAGCGGAAAAACCGTCCATATCCACGAATGAGTTCCGAAAAGACGGATATGCGCTCATGGTGGATACGGACGGAATGTGTATTTCGATAGGTGTATAAAAATGCAGTCTGGAAAGGCCGTCCATCAGATGATGGGGGACAAAGGGACGAAAAAAGGGGGATGGCGGTGGGGGAAAGCTTAGTCCATGTAGCCCTTCGCCGCCAGAAGCTCGCCCAGCTCGACCGCGCCGCCCGCAGCGCCGCGCAGGGTGTTGTGGGAAAGGCACACGAATTTGTAATCGTACTGGGAGTCCTCGCGCAGGCGTCCGATGCTGACGGCCATGCCGCCCTCGAGACCGCGCTGGAGCTTTGTCTGCGGATAGGCAGGATCGTCGAAGTAGTGCAGGAACTGCGCGGGAGCGCTCGGGAGCTTCAGCGCCTGAGGCTCGCCGGAGTAGGAGGCCCAGCGATCCAGAATCTCCTCACGGGTGGGCTTTTTGGCAAAGCTCGCGAAAACCGCCGCCATATGGCCGTCACTCACGGGGACGCGCAGACACTGAGCGGTGATGCGGGGCTCCACAGCGTCGACGATGACGCCGTTTTCAACATGACCCCACAGCTTCATCGGCTCGCGTTCGGATTTTTCCTCCTCGCCGCCGATATAGGGAATGACGTTGTCGACCATCTCCGGCCATGTCTGGAAGTTCTTGCCCGCGCCGGAAATCGCCTGATAGGTGCAGACGAGGACGCGCTCAAGGCCGAATTCCTCACGCAGGGGATGGAGCGCGGGAACGTAGCTCTGCAGGGAGCAGTTGGACTTGACGGCGACGAAGCCGCGGCGGGTGCCCAGACGGGCGCGCTGATGCTCGATGACGGCGCAGTGTCCGGGGTTGATTTCCGGGACGATCATCGGAACGTCCGGAGTCGAGCGGTGCGCAGAATTGTTGGAGACGACGACGACCTCCGCCTTTGCATAGGCATCCTCGAGATCGCGCAGCACGCTCTTTTCCTTGATGTCGACGGCGCAGAATACGACATCCAGTCCTTCGGCCACCTTCGCCACCTCGGAAGCATCATAGATGACCATGTCCTTCAGACCTTCGGGCATCGGAGCAGCCATCATCCAACGGCTGCCGACGGCCTCCTCATAGGTCTTTCCGGCGGAGCGGGAGGACGCCGCGAGCTTCTGAACCCTGAACCAGGGGTGATTGGCCAGCAGAGTGGCAAAGCGCTGACCGACCATGCCGGTCGCGCCGATGATACCGGCGTTATAGATTTTCATAGGGTGTACAGATCCTTCCTGATTATTGAATGGAGGCCATCAGGTCGCGCATATCATAAAGACCGGGAGCACGGCCTGCAAGGAAGCGAGCCGCGCGGAGTGCGCCGACGGCAAAGGCATCGCGGGAAAGCGCGGTATGGGAAAGCGTCACCGTCTCATCGGTTCCGCAGAAGAGCACGTCATGCTCGCCGACGATGGTGCCCCCGCGTACGGCCGAGATGCCGATCTCATGCGGAGGACGGGGCTCGCGGCGCTCGTGGCGGTCATAGACCGGAGTCGGCTCATAGGGGAGTGCCTCGGCCGCTGCCTGATAGAGCATAAGCGCCGTGCCGGAGGGTGCGTCGAGCTTGCGGTTGTGATGCTTCTCGACGATCTCGATGTCGCAGTACTCACCGTAAATGACAGCCGCACGGCGCACGAGATCGGACAGCAGTGCGATGCCCAGAGACATATTCGCGCTGCGGAAGATCGGGATAATTTTCGCAGCTTCATTCACCGCGGCAATCTGGGACTCGGAAAGTCCGGTCGTGCACAGCACCAGCGGGGTTTTCGTTTCAAGGCAGCAGCGAAGGAGGGCGTCGGTCGCGGAGGGGTTCGAAAAATCGATGACGGCATCCGCGTGTACGGAGTC
>CAVGLF010000123.1:0-2390 GCA_963630045.1 Butyricicoccaceae bacterium
CAGACACAGGAGATGACCATTATGGCGATTGGTGAACGCATCCACTTTTTCCGCACATTGCGGGGCATGACGCAGAAATATCTCGGTATGGCACTGGGCTTCCCAGAGAAATCCGCGGATGTTCGTCTTGCGCAGTATGAGAATGGTTCCAGAACGCCAAAAGCGGATGTGACCGCTGCGCTGGCAAAGGTACTTGACGTTTCGCCCAAGGCGCTGGACGTACCGGACATTGACTCCGATATCGGGCTGATGCACACACTGTTCACACTGGAAGACCGGTACGGGCTGGAAGTCTGTGAGTGCGAGGACGAGGTGCATCTGCGCGTTCATATCCACAAAGGGCGCGACGCAGCGGCGCTTCACAGGATGCTTGCTGCATGGGGTGCAGTCGCTGCCAAGCTGAAAGCAGGCGAGATCACCAAAGAAGAATACGACCGCTGGCGCTATTACTATCCGAAGTACGACACCTCCGGTCAGTGGCACAAGATCACGCCGTCGCAGGAACTGAGCGATCTGCTCCTTGCCGACCTCAAAGAACACACGGAAGAATAACAAAAGGCTCTGCCGACCTTCTTTTACAGAAAGTCAGCAGAGCCTTTTTCGCTCTCAATATAGGATTGGAATGGATAGCCTAACCTGCAAACCGCTTGTCCCTTGAAACAAGAATAAACAAAACAGTTTGGGTATCTGCTATCACTTTGCTATCAAACGGGAAATGAGATTTTCAAAAAGTGAGTATTTTCAAGGCTTTGCAGCCCCTCATGTTCACTTTTTTCTCATTCCCACTCGATCGTCCCCGGGGGCTTGGAGGTGATGTCGTAGACTACCCGGTTGACGCCGGGAACCTCGTTGATGATGCGGGAGGAGATTGCGCCCAGGACGTCGTGCGGAATGTCCGAAAAGTCCACCGTCATGGCGTCCGAGGAGGAAACCGCACGCACGGCTACGACGTTGTCGTAGGTGCGCGAATCGCCCATGACGCCAACCGTCTTCAGCGGCGTGTAGACCGTGAAATACTGCCAGATGTCGCGGGACAGTCCCGCACGCGCGATCTCCTCGCGCAGAATGGCGTCCGACTCGCGGACGATGCGCAGATTGTCGCGGTCGATCGCACCCAGAATGCGCACGGCAAGTCCCGGACCCGGGAAGGGCTGACGCCAGACCATGTCCGACGGAATGCCCAGAGCCTCGCCCAGCGCACGAACCTCGTCCTTGAACAGGTTGCGCAGCGGCTCGATGATGCCGCGGAATTTCGTATCCTCGGGCAGGCCGCCGACGTTGTGGTGGCTCTTGATGACCGCCGTCTTGCCGTCCTTGCCCTTCGAACGTCCGCCGGATTCCACGATGTCGGGATAGATCGTCCCCTGTACCAGATAGTCCGCTCCTCCGAGCTTCGCCGCTTCCTCTTCAAAGACGCGGATGAACTCCTCGCCTATGATCTTGCGCTTGCGCTCGGGCTCCGTCACGCCCTCCAGACGCGTAAGGAAACGCTCCGAGGCGTCGACGTAGACGATGTCCAGTCCCATGCGGTCGCGGTAGGCCGTGAGCACGTCCTGCGCCTCATTCTTGCGCAGAAGACCGTGATCCACGAAGATGCAGGTCAGCTGATTTCCGATCGCCCGATGCACCAGCGTCGACGCAACGGAGCTGTCCACGCCGCCGGAAATGCCTGAGATGACGCGTCCGGAACCCACGCGCTCGCGAATCTCGCGTACGGATGAGTCAATCAGGGACTCCGCATGCCAGCTGCATGAAAGCCCGCAGATGCGGCTGAAGAAATTCACGAGAATCTTCTGACCGTCCGCCGTGTGGTGAACCTCCGGGTGGAACTGCAGGCCGTAGATGCGGCGCGTGTCGTCTCCGTAGGCCGCAACGGGGCAGTGCTCCGTGTGCGCAAGCACCCGAAAGCCCTGCGGCAGCTCGTGGACGCGGTCGCGATGGCTCATCCAGATCGTGGGATGCTCCACGCCCGTAAAGAGCGGATGCGCGTCAAATTCGGCCTCCACGCGTCCGTACTCGCCGGTTTCTCCGTGCGCCACCGTGCCCCCGAGCGTCCGCGCGATGAGCTGTGCTCCGTAGCAGATGCCCAGAATCGGAATTCCAAGCTCATAGATGCCGTGATCGCAGTCCGGCGCGTCCTCCTCGTATACGCTGGAGGGGCCTCCGGTAAAGATGATCGCGGAAGCATCCTTCAAATCGGAAAGCGGCGTGGTGCAGGGCAGCACCTCACAATACACATGCGCCTCCCGGACGCGCCGGGCGATGAGCAATGCGTATTGTCCGCCGAAATCCAGGACAATAACCTTTTCCATCTGTGCGTATTCCCCATTTACATAGAATAACAGGTACTGCGAAAAATTATAGCACGGCATATGCAAAAAAGCAATCAC
>CAVGLF010000123.1:2400-5654 GCA_963630045.1 Butyricicoccaceae bacterium
GAGTACAATAGATAAAGCCCGGATGCAAAAATCACTCCCACCCCTTTTCTTACAGGGGATTTTATGACATAACAGGAGACGACACCAAATATGAGCGGAATCATTCGCGCAGCGCTGTTTGACATGGACGGCGTTCTGGTCGATTCGGAAGCCATTATGCTCAAAGGCGCGCAGGAGGCGCTTGCCCAGTGGGGCATTCATGCCGTTCCCGCGGACTTCGTCCCCTTCATCGGTGCGGGAGAGGATCGCTTCGTCGGCGGCGTGGCCGAGGCGCACGGCGTCCCCTACGTCCCCGAGATGAAGCGCGTGGCGTATGAGCGCTATGCCTTTCACGCGGCACATACGGATATCGTGATTCCCGGCGCAGCGGAGCTTCTGCATACGCTTCTGGATCACGGCGTGCGCGTCGCGCTGTGCTCCAGTGCCGACTGGGTCAAGGTCGACATCAACATCCGCGCTCTGGGGCTCGTGCCGGAGGACTTCGGCGCCGTGCTCACGGGCGAAAGCGTCGAGCGCAAGAAGCCCTTCCCGGACATCTACCTCGGCGGAGCCGCCGCCCTGCACACAGATCCTGCCGACTGCGTCGTCATTGAGGATGCCGTAAACGGCGTTCTCGCGGGGCATGCCGCGGGCGCACGCGCCATCGCCGTCACGACCTCCTTCACGCGCGCGGAGCTTGAGGCGCAGGCACACCCGGAGTGGATCATCGATCACATTCCGGAGGCTGCGGACATCATCCTGCAGGGAAGATAAATCTCTCCCCCTCTTCTCGGTGGCCTGTTTTCGTCTCATGAATCCCGGGGAAAAAGCCCATTTCCCCCTTTTTCCCCCCAGGAAAGAGACGCACGTCTCCCCCCCCACACACTCTTTTCGGGATTTTACCCCGATGTACGGCATATTTTTCATCCCCCCCGATGGGGCTTATCCTTCCGCTTTTTTCGAAAGGAGCTGTTCTGCCCTTGCCTTCCCTGATCACTTTGGCCATGAGGGAGCAGCTGCGGCTGCTTCGCCCTCTGCTTACGCATGCGGATATCGAGGCCTGCCGCAGGATGCAGGACCGCCTGGGCGAGCTCGGCGCGCGCGCCGCGTCCTCGAAGACCGATATCGAGCATGTTCCCTTCCCCGATTTTGAAGCTGCCGCCGTAACGCCGGCGGGCTGCAGCGAAAGCCGCCGCGCCGTGCTCTACCTGCACGGCGGAGGCTATACAGCCGGGTCTCTCGCCTACTCTCTGGGCTTCGGAAGCGTGCTGGCCGTGCACTGCAATCTGCCCGTGCTCTGCGCCGCCTACAGGCTCGCGCCCGAGCATCCCTTCCCCGCAGCGCTGGAGGATGCCGTTTCTGCCTATCTCTGTCTTCTGCAGGCGGGACTTGAGCCCCGAAACATCTCACTTGCGGGCGAGTCCGCCGGCGGCGGTCTCATCTGCGCGCTCTGCCTGTGGCTGCGCGAGCATGCCTTTCCCCTGCCCGGACGCATCGTCCTCATGTCCCCGTGGGTCGACCTCACCTTCTCCGGCGGCTCCCTTAAGGAAAATGCGCACCGCGATCCCTCCCTGTCCGAGGAGGCGCTGCGCGGCTATGCCCGCATGTATGCCGGAGGCGATACGGAAAATCCCCTGATCTCCCCCGTGCTGGGAGATCTGCACGGCTTCCCGCCCGCGCTGATTTTCGCCGGAGGCGACGAGATTCTGCGCGACGACGCACAGATGCTCCATGACCGTCTCACGGCATGCGGCGTGCCGTCCGTGCTCCATATCGAGCCCGGGCTCTGGCATGCCTATGTGCTCTTCGGCGTTCCGGAGGCGCGGCAGGCGCTCGACCGCATCCGGGACTTTCTGCTGTCCGGGGAGAGCATGACATGAAGCCCTATCGCCGCTATATGCGGCTGGACAATGCCGCAAAAATCTACCCCGCTGCCGCGCGGCGCGACTGGATGGCGCTGTTCCGCGTGTCCGCGGAGCTGACCGAGCCCGTGGACGTCAAAATACTCGAGCGGGCGCAGGAGCGCACGCTGCGCCGCTTTCCCGGCTTCGCTCAGAGGCTCAGGCGCGGCCTTTTCTGGTACTATCTCGAGCAGCTCGACGGCGCGCCGCGCATTCTGGAGGACGTTGCGAATCCCTGCGTGCGGCTTGACCCGCGCGAGAACGGCGGCTTTCTCTTCCGCGTACGCTATTACCGCTGCCGCATCGCGCTGGAGGTCTTCCACGTCCTCTCCGACGGCACGGGAGGCATGTGCTTTCTGAAAACCCTCGTCGCGGAGTATCTGACGCTCAAATACGGCGTCGCCATTCCGCGCGATTATGAAATCCTCGACTGCGACGAGTCTCCCCGTCCCGATGAGACGGAGGATGCCTACCTGCGCTTCGCAGGTCCCGTCACCCGCTCCCGCAGCGAGGCCGATTCCTACTTCGTGCGCGGCACGGATACGGGGGATCTGGTCAACATCATCACCGGCATGGTGCCCGTACGGGACGCGCTTGCAAGGGTGCATGAGCTCCATGTAACGCTGACGGAGTATCTCACGGCCGCGCTGATTTACTCCATCAATGACCTTCAGATGCGGCAGGGACTCGCGCCACACCGCCGTCTGCCCGTGAAGATCAACGTGCCCATCAACCTGCGGCGTTTCTACCCGACGCATACCATGCGCAACTTCGCCATCTACGTCAATCCCGGCATCGATGCGCGTCTGGGAGACTACTCCTTCGAGGAGATCCTGCGCGCCGTGCATCATCATATGGGCGCCGAGGTCGAGGAAAAGCTCCTGAACGCGCGCTTTGCCACGAATGTCCGCTCCGAGCAGAACCGTTTTCTGCGTGCGGCGCCTCTCTTCGTCAAGAACATCGCCATGAAGCTCACCTTCAACCGCGTGGGCGACCGCAAGACCTCGTCCTCCGTGTCGAATCTGGGCGTGGTGCGCGTGCCGCCCGAAATGGAGGCCTATGTCACGCGCTTCGATTTTATCCTGGGGCCTCTTTCGCGCAACCGCGTGGTCTGCGCCGTGCTTTCCTATAAGGATACGCTTTACCTGAATTTCACGCGCACCATCCGCGAAACGGATGTCGAGCGGGGCTTTTTCCGCTTTCTCGTCCGCGACGGTCTGCCGGTGAAAATCGAAAGCAATTCCCTGTCCTGAATAAAAAACTTTTATTCCCGTCCTTTTTTGCGGGAGCGTATCCGGGCATTTTCCCGGTATGCCGCCCGTATCATGCATGAAGGGGATCTTCCTCTTTTTCATAAAGGAGATTATTCATGTC
>CAVGLF010000124.1:0-5551 GCA_963630045.1 Butyricicoccaceae bacterium
AAAGATTACAGCACCCGTCCGTTTTCCGCATCCAGAACGAGGGTAATGGGGCCGTCGTTTATCAGCTCCAGCTTCATGTCGGCACCGAACACGCCGGTTTTCACGGGCACCTGAGCCGCCAGCAGCCTGCAGAAGGCATCGTAGAGGGGCTCTGCCTCGGCGGGAACCGCCGCGCCGGTGAAGCTCGGACGGCGTCCGTGGGAGCAGTCGGCGTACAGGGTGAAGTTCGAGACGGCAAGCACCTCGCCGGAGATGTCTCCGAGGGACAGGTTCATCTTGCCCTGTGCGTCCTCAAAGACGCGCAGCCCCGCGCACTTGGAGGCCAGAGCCTCCGCATCCTTCGGGGTATCTCCGGGGCGCACGCCCACGAGAACCAGAAAGCCCTGTCCGATCTCGGAATGCACGGCTGAATCGATCGTGCAGGACGCGCGCAGAACGCGCTGAATCACAAGTCTCATATACGGTTACGGAAATTCCTTTCATGTACGGAGATCCGGGGGACAAAGACCCCGGCAGTGCCCGGATTTTCAGCGGATGACGCGCTCGACGGAGGTGACGCCGGGAATGCTCTTGAGGCGTACCGCGATCTGCCCGACCTGCTCTGTCGCGCGCAGGATGACGACTGCATTGATCTGCGCCTCGCCGTGCTGGAGCTCGTGCGCGCTGAGGCTCGAGACGTCGACGTGCATGTCGGACAGCGCCATGGCAATCTCCGCCAGCAGCCCGCGGCGGTTCTGCCCGCGGATCTGCAGGGCGGTCTGGTACTGCTCGTTCTGCGTGGCGACCCAGTGCACCTTCAGGATGCGGCTTTCGTTCTCGGGCGTTTCCAGCGCCCGGATATTGGGACAGTCCGCACGGTGGACGGACACGCCGAAGCCCTTGGTGACGAAGCCGACGATGTCGTCGCCGGGGATGGGCGTGCAGCAGCGGGCGAATTTCACCAGACAGTTGTCCACGCCCTCGACGATGACGCCGTTGGAGGGACGCGTCTTCAGCGTCTTGACGGCGGGGAGTGCGCGCTCGGGCTTGGGCGCGAACTCCGCCACGCGGGTCGCGACCTTATGCGCCGTGATGCCGCCGTAGCCGATCGCCGCCCAGAGATCCTCCACGGAGTGGAAGCTCAGCCGCTGACAGACGGCGTCGCGGATCTCGGGATCCTCGAAGGCCTGGGTGAGCATCTCATGCGAAAGCTCTGCGTCCAGCGCGGCACGGCCCTGCTCGATGTTTTCCTCACGCCGCTCCTTCTTGAACCACATGCGGATCTTGTTGCGCGCCTCTCCGGTCTTCGCGATGGAGAGCCAGTCGCGCGAGGGTCCCTTCGATGCGCCGGAGGTGAGAACCTCGACGATGTCGCCGTTATCCAGCTGATAATCCAGCGGCACGATGCGGCCGTTGACCTTCGCGCCGGTCATGCGGTTGCCGACGGCGGAGTGAATCGTGTAGGCGAAGTCGATGGGCGTAGAGCCCAGGGGAAGATCGATGACATCGCCCTTGGGCGTGAAGACGTAGACCTCGTCGGAGAAGAGCTCCGTGCGCAGGGAGTTGATGAAATCCTCCGGGTCGGTGTCCTGCTGGGACTCCAGCAGCTTGCGCACCCAGGCGAATTTCTCCTCGTCTCCGCGCTGATGCACGCCGTCCTTGTACTTCCAGTGCGCCGCGATACCGTATTCGGCGGTGTTGTGCATCTCCCAGGTGCGGATCTGCACCTCGAAGGGACGTCCCTCGCGTCCGATGACGGTGGTATGAAGGGACTGATAGAGATTGGGCTTGGGCGTGCTGATGTAGTCCTTGAAGCGGCCGGGGATGGGCTTGTAGAGATCGTGCACGATGCCCAGGACATTGTAGCAGTCCGCGATGGTCTGCACGATGACGCGCACGGCATAGATGTCATAGACCTCGGAGATGTCGTGGTTCATCATGTACACCTTGCGGTAGATGCCATAAATGTGCTTGATGCGTCCCTCGACGCGCCCCTCGATATGCTCCGATTCAAGCCGTCCCTTCAGACGGTCGATAATGCCCTGAAGAAATTTGGAGCGGTCCTCCGCGCTGTTGTTCAGGTAATTCAGAATCTCCTGCGTGCCGACCGGGTCAAGGAAGCTTAAGGAGCGGTCCTCAAGCTCGTTTTTCAGGGTGTTCATACCGAGCCTGTGCGCGATCGGCGCATAGATCAGCATGGTTTCGAAGGCAATCTCCTTCTGCTTGCGTTCACTGCGGTACTGCAGGGTGCGCACGTTGTGCAGGCGGTCGAAGAGCTTGATGATGATGACGCGGATGTCCTTGGCCGTGGCGAGGAAGAGCTTGCGGAGGTTTTCGTACTCCTCCTCCTCCTGCGTGGTATAGGGCATGCGCGACAGCTTCGTCACGCCCTCGGCGAGATCCGCAACCTCCGCGCCGAAGCGCGAGCGCAGATCCTCATAGGTATAGGAGGTGTCCTCGATGACATCGTGCAGCAGAGCCGCCATGATGGAGGCGGGGTCGAGTCCCATGTCGGCGAGCATGTCTGCGACGGCGACGGGATGGGTGATATAGGGGTCTCCGTTTTTGCGCTTCTGGTCGCGATGCGCCTCACTGGCCAGCGCGTAGGCGGCGCGGATGCGCGCGGCGTCCGCGTCACTGCAGCCGAGCTTTCGTATAATGCCTTCAATGATTTCGTCCACGCGCAAACTCCTTCCTTACTTTATCTTGCAGCTTTGTACGCCGGAACGGGAATAAGCTCCGGCGTGTGAGGGGGGAAAAAACCAAGCTAGCGGAGTGCCGCCAGAATCCGGGAATCGTTCAGATTCGCCTTCGGCGCACCGGGAACGGGGGAGGCGATGATGCCCTCGGGAACGGTTTTGCAGGTGAGGAGTCCCAGCTCCGAGAAAACGTCCAGCCCCACGAGGAGCATGCCGAGGGTCACAGGCGCATGCGAGCTCCGGCGCAGGGCGCGGTAGAGGGATTCCGGAGAAAACGGAGCTGCCCCCTCCGGCGCGGGGGCACCGACGGCCTGCCAGAGCGCAACGAGCTCCGTCCGGCCGGGGCAGAGGGACAGGCACTCCTCACGCGTGAGCTTGTCCCCCGCGCGGAAGCGCTCGTACAGCGCACGGGAGTCCCGGTCCCGCATCCGCTCCTGCTCGCTTAAGCGGATGTCGCGCAGGACGAGCTGGACATTCCGTCCGCGGAAGTCATTCACCTGAGCGGCGGCGGCGACATCCACGCAGTCGCCCTCGCCGAGGCCGAGCTCCGTGGGGTTTTTGCCGAAAAGGACGCAGCCCAGGCTGCAGCCCGAGCGCTCCAGCCGCAGGCGGGTGTGACGGTTGTTGCCGATGGGGGAGATGGAGCGGATGTTCAGGTGCCGCAGCACGAAGATGGGCTCAGGGTTGCCCATGCCCATGGGCTCCAGCGCGCAGAGGCTCTGCACGGCGGTCAGCGTGAGCACATCCGGGTCGATTTCGCAGTCCGCATCGAGGCAGGGCACGCAGTCCTCCTCCGTCAGATGCTCCGAGGCGTAGTCGCGGAAGTCGCGGCGGAAGTCCTCGAGCTTATCCGACTCTATGGTCATGCCGGCGGCCAGAGCATGTCCGCCGAACTGCATGGGACGCGTGGGCAGTGCCGAGAGCGCGTCATAGAGATTGAAGGCGCGGATGCTCCGGCCGGAGCCCTTGGCGGTCTCTCCGTCGACGGAGAGGAGGATGACGGGGCGCGCATAGCGATCCGTCAGACGGGACGCGACGATGCCCAGAACACCGTGATGCCAGGCGTTGTGCCAGAGGACGAAGGCGCGGTCGCGCTCGGGGTCGCAGCTTTCGGACAGCACCTGCAGCGCCTCCTGCAGCATCTGATTTTCGCTGCCCTGACGCGCACGGTTGAGCTCGGAAAGCTCCGAGGCGATGGCCTCGGCCCGGGCGGGATCCTGTGTAAGGAAGAGCTCCGCCGCCCGTCCGGCGGTGCTGAAGCGACCGGCGGCGTTGATGCGCGGCGCCAGCGAAAAGGAAAGCGAGGAGGCGCTCACGGGCTTGTCCTGGGAGAGACCCGCCTCGCGGCAGAGAGCCGCAAGCCCCACGTTCTTTGTCGTCGGGAAGCGGCGCAGGCCGTAGTTCACGATGACCCGGTTTTCCGAGCGCAGCGGCATGACATCCGCGACGGTGCCCAGCGCCACAAGCTCCGAGTAGCGGTCCAGTGCTTCGTGCGCATCGCCCAGCAGCGCGCAGACGAGCTTGAAGGCCACGCCGACGCCCGCAAGCTCGCGGAAGCCGTAGCCGCAGGCGGGGTTCTTGGGATCGACAACGGCCTCGGCCTCGGGAAGCACCTCCGGGCACTCGTGATGGTCGGTGACGACGACGCGCACGCCGCGCTCATGAAGGCGGCGAACCTCGTCCGCAGCGGTGATGCCCGTATCGACCGTGACGACCAGACGCACGCCGGCATCGCACAGACGGTCGACGCTTTCGGGGTGGAGGCCGTAGCCCTCCGTCAGACGGTCGGGAATATAGTAGATGCAGTCCGCGCCCATACGGCGCAGCGCGTCGGTCAGAACGCAGGTGGCGGTGATGCCGTCGACATCGTAGTCTCCGTAGACGGCGATGCGCTCATGCGCGGCAACGGCCCCGCGGATGACGGCGACGGCTTCGGGTATGCCGGAGAGGCTCTCCGGCGGCAGGAGACGCTCGACGGAGGTGTCGAGGAAGGCCGCAGCTTCCTGCGCGGTACGGATGCCGCGGGCGGTCAAAACCATGCACAGCAGCCGCGAAAGTCCCGTTTCCCGCGCAAGCCCCTCCGCCCGTTCCGGATCGCATCCGGCGATGAGCAGACGTTTTTCCTTTATCATGATCCCTCAATAACTGTTCCATACAAATTGATAACTCAGATTATATCAAATCCCGCCGGATATTACAAGGGCAAAAGCAACAAATCCGCACCGTTAAATGCCGGCAATAAAAAAAGCTCCCCCATAAAGGAGGAGCTTTTTTGGCTGCGTACGGACTTCGATAAAAATGCGTGTGCGCGGTTAAAGCGGAAGCCTTCTGCGGCGGTGAAGCACGACGAGGCATGCGAAGACAGCCAGGGACACGCCCGAGATCACGGCTCCGGGAATCAGTCCCGGCGGGCAGTAGCTCATCTCGATGGTATGCGTCCCCGCGCCCGAGATGCGGAAGGTCACCAGCGCGTTTGCGCCGCACAGAACCTCTGCAGGCTCGCCGTCGACGAGCACCGTCCAGCCGCCCTCATAGGGGATGGAGGTGTAGACGGCGGCTTCCTCCTCCGTGACGGTCATCGTGCCCTCGAGGTGCGTTTCCGTATGGCTCGTAAGCTCGAGACCGCCCTCGGACAGCGCCTGTGCCGCCGTGCCGAAGGCCTCCATGTCGAGGACGTAGAAGTAATGCGTCGTGCTGCGCATATAGGTCTCGTCGGCCGTGACGGTCAGTACGACCTCGATCTCCTCGCCCTCCTCGAAGGTGCCCAGCGGGAGAACGGCGGAGGCCTCATGTCCCAGGATCTCGCCTCTGTCCGTGCCGTTGACACTGATGCTGCAGGCGTTGGTGTAGTCGGAGGTCATGTTGATATACAG
>CAVGLF010000125.1:0-5484 GCA_963630045.1 Butyricicoccaceae bacterium
CTCTCTCAGGGGTCCCCGAGAGGGATACCCCCGGGATAAAGGAAAGGCAATTGACATATGACGGACAGGAAGCTGCGGCATCTGAGCCGTACGGAGCTTGTTGACATCATCTACGAGCTGCAAAAGCGGAATGAGGAAAAGGACGCGCAGATACGGGAGCTGCAGGCTGCACTGGAGGACAGGACGATTCGCATTTCGAAGGCCGGCTCCATCGCGGAGGCGGCGATCAGCATAAACCGAGTCCTTGAAGCGGCACAGGCGGCTGCGGATCAGTATCTTGCTTCCGCCATGGTTGCGGCGGCGGATATGGAGCGAAGACTCGCGGAAGCGGAGAAGGGGAGCCGGGAGGATCCGGACGATATACAGCTGCAGGCGACCCGGCTGGCACGCTGAAGGGAAAAAGCAGCAGCGGACTCCGCTGCATCCCGTCCCCCAAAAAAGGGGGGAAAATTACGAAAGAGCTTTATGGCGGGAGGATGAGACACATGAGAAAACGAAATAAGGTGCTCGATCTGCCGACCACGGAGCAGATTGAGCAGGAGCGGAAGCGCCTTCGGTACAGACACCGCTGGGGCACGGCGCTGAAAAGCACGATCGCGGTTCTGGTGGTAGTCGCGGCACTGGCCGTGCTGGTGGCGACACTCTGGACGCCGGTTCTGAGAATTTACGGAACCTCCATGGTTCCGACGCTGAAGGACGGACAGATCGTAGTCTCCGTGAAGACCAGCCATTTTGATGAGGGCGATATCGTGGCCTTTTACTATGGCAATAAGCTGCTGATCAAGCGATATATCGCGGGACCTGCGGACTGGGTGGATATCGACGAGGACGGCAATGTATACGTAAACGGCAATGAGCTGGACGAGCCCTACATCGCCGAAAAAGCTCTGGGAGCCGCCAATATCGAGCTTCCCTATCAGGTGCCGGACGAAAGAATCTTTCTGATGGGCGACAACAGGGCGGTATCCGTCGATTCCCGAAACACGGCCGTCGGCTGCGTGGCATCGGAGCAGATTGTGGGAAGGGTTGTATTCTGCGTCTGGCCGCTTGATGAATTCGGCCCGATTCAATAGCCTCAGATAAGGGAGAAGGTAATACGGTGGAAAGCATTACATATTTACTGAAAACCAGAAGACAGAAAAAGGTATGGGAAAGCGTAGTCAGAGTTCTGGCCTGCTTTGTTGTGTTCTGCACGACCTATGCGCTGATTCTGCCTGCCATTACGATGACCGCCGATACCTTCTGCGGTCTGGAGGAGCATGTCCATGGGGAGACCTGCTATGGAACGGTTCTGACGTGTACCCATGACGGTACGGCGGAGGAGGCTCATGTCCACGGGGAAACCTGCTATGAGACACAGCAGCTTCCCGCCTGCGGAATGGAGGAGAGCATCGGCCATACCCACGGTGCCGGCTGCTTCACGCAGGACGGCGAGCTCGTCTGCGGGCAGGAGGAATGTGAGGGGCATACCCATACGGAGGAGTGCCTGGTCAGTCAGTCCGTGCTCGTCTGCACGGAGTCCGTCGAGCCTGCGGCGGTGCATGAGCATACGGGGGATTGCTTCGGGACAGTGCTCACCTGCGGCATGCAGGAGCATGCGCACGCCCTGTCCTGCTACTCCGACCCCACAGCGGACGTGGAGGGTGCGGATTCCTGGGTGCAGTACGGTCTGACCGGCGACTGGGCCGCGGATCTGTCCGCCGTTGCCGGCCGGCAGATCGGATACGCAGAGAGCGAGAGAAATTACATTGTGACCGAAGGCGATATGCATGGCATTACGCGCTACGGCCAGTGGTATGGCGATCCCTACGGCGACTGGACCTGCATGTTTGTCGCCTTCTGCCTGAATTACGCCGGAATCCCGCAGGACACGATCCCCGGTGCCGCGAGCTTCACCGGTGCCGCGAGCTGCACCGGTGCAGATCAATGCGCCGAATGGATGGCGGCGCTTACCCGCGCAGGCCTGTACCGCAGCGCGCCGGACTTTACTCCGGCGCAGGGCGGCATTGTATTCCTTGATTCCGACGGGGACGGCGCAGCCGACCATGCCGGAATCGTTACGGCCATCGGCGCGGACGGCGCCTCCTTTGCGGTTGTGGAGGGGGATGTCGACAATCGTGTGCAGCAAATCTCGTACGTCTTCGGCGATCTGAGGATCGTCGGCGGCATTGCGCTGCCCGAAAATCCGAACAATACTCCGGCAGACGCGGGAGCGGCGGGCGATGAAGCCGTGACCGGCGGGGACAATGCAGCCTCAGACAACGAAGAGGCTCCGGATACGGATGAGCCGGCAGGGGAGAACGCGGCTGAGGAGCCCTCCTTCGCTGCGAACGATGCCCAGACCGCGAACGATGCCCTGAGCGCGAACAATGCACTGACCGCGAACAATGATGCGGTACAGCAGGCTGCCGGCACGGACGGCGCTGTGGAAAGCATTGCCGCCGGAGAGGACAAGACCGTATCCGTCGAAGCGGGACAGATTGTAAAGATCTCCTTCGTTCCGGAGTATACGCATCAATACACATTTTATTCCTCTGCAAATGGGGATACCATCGGATATTTGTACGACGCGAACGGAGGACGGCTTATGTCGGACGACGACAGCGGAAACAACAAAAATTTCAGGATTGACTGCACGCTGACAGCCGGTGAAACGTATTACTGGGGCGTGAAATGGTTTGGCAGCGAAACCTCCGGGGACATCGATGTTCACCTGGAGTATGGATATAAGCACACCTACACGGAAAGCGAGCAGGGCGGGAAAGTCTGCGCCTGCGGACATGCTCTCACGACGGGCGGTACCTGCGAGGAGAATCTCACATGGACCTTTGATGCGGAAACAGGAACGCTCTCTGTCAGCGGAAGCGGCGCGATGGCGTCCTGTACGAGCTCTGCCGGGGTTCCGTGGGCAGATATTGCGAGTGAAATCAAAAATGTGAGCATCGGGGAGGGGATAACCTCCATCGGAAGCTATGCCTTTGCAGACTGCACGGCGCTGGAGTATGCATCCTTTCCCTCTACGCTGACGGACATCAGAGGCGATGCCTTCAAAAACTGCACTGCCCTGAAGCATGCAGACTTTTCGTCCGGACTGAAGTCCATTGGCAGCAGAGCCTTCAACAACTGCACTTCCCTGGCCGAGGTGGATCTTTCCGGAACCGCGCTGACGAGCATCGGCTACAGTGCCTTTACAGGCTGCAAATCCCTGAAAACGGCATTATTCCCCAAAACACTGAGTACGATTGACGGCCAGGCCTTCAGCAACTGCGCGGCACTTACCGAACTGAATCTGTCGGAGACGAAAGTGAGCAGCATCTCCTATAACGCATTCCTCAGCTGCACGTCTCTGAGCAGCGTGTCCTTCCCGGACACGCTCACAAACATAGGCTCGGACGCCTTTGATGGATGCAGTGCCCTCAAAGCGGTCGACTTATCCGGGACGATGCTGCGCACGATTGACTCGGAGGCCTTTGAAAACTGCAGAGCGCTGGAATCCGTGGTGTTTCCCGCCACACTGACGAGCATCAGAAAGCATGCCTTTTACACCTGCACCTCCTTGCAGGAAGTTGACCTGTCGCAGACGGGCGTGACGTCCATTCAGGACGGCGCGTTTGCCGCCTGCGGAGCCCTGGTCAGCGTGTCCTTCCCCGACACGCTTTCGACGATTGCCGCATCCGCATTTCTGCGCTGCAGCTCGCTTGCATCGGCGGATCTGTCGAATACCGCGCTGAAGACCATCGGCACCAATGCCTTCAATTCCTGCCAGTCTCTGACCGAAATTGTTCTGCCGGAAACCCTCACCTCCGTGGGAAACGGGGCCTTCGCCGACTGCAGCGCCCTGACGGAGCTGCGTCTGGAGGCGTCGGACGTCACACTCGGCACGACGGGAGCCGCCACGGGCACAGGCTTCCATGTGACGGTAGCCGACACGGTGGATCATCTGAGCGCGGATACGGTGGCGAAGCTTGCGGATATGGGGGCCTCCTCCATAAGCTTTGAAGGCTCCAGCTACCTGACGGCCGGCGACTGGCAGGCGGATTACCTGCCCGGACGGCTGAACGGTCTGCCGCAGAGTGAATATTTCATCGACGAACAGGGCATATTCTACCGGATCGACGGCGAAAGCCGTACCGCCTCCGTATTTTACTGCCCTGCAGAGCTTACATCCTGTACGATTCCGAAGGAGCTGCCGGCACGACAGGGAGAGGAAACGCCGATTCCCGTCACCGGAGTGGACAGCCTTGCCTTCAGCAACGCGGCGAATCTGACGACGCTGACGTTCGAAGCTCCCGGGGACATCACGACCCTGAGCGATATGGCGTTCTCTCGTGCCGTCAATCTGGAAACGATAAACGGACGGAATTCATCGCAGGAGATACTGGATACATTCACGGCGGATAACCGCAAAACCGGAGTCATGCTTTTCACGCAGACGAAAATCGACGACGGACGGGCTCAGATTTCCGGCGAAGCGGTTGACATCGAAAAGAACAATCTGAAGCTGACAGTTTCCGTGCAGGAAAGTCAGTATCTGACGCCGGGACAATCGGAGGACGGAACCTACCTCTATTACACCGGAGAAGCGGCGCAGACCACAATCACGGTTTCGAATCCCAACGGCTCCGAGGATGCGTCGGGCGACGTCGTCAGAGTCTATTTCCGCTTTGATGAAAGAGGCGGCAATATAAGCTACGCGCCCGGAACCTATACGGTAAAGTCCCCCGACGGAAACGAATATGCGATGGAGGTCGTGCAAACCGGCGTTACGGGCTGTTATTATATGGAGATGGAGAAGCCTAAGAAGGGCGACACGATTTCCATCACCGTAAGCGGCAGTTATCCGTCCCCGGGCAGCGCGGGTGGAACGGCCTCCATCTGGGGCACCGTGCTGAGCGGGGAGGAAAAGGCTTCCGTCGGAACGGGACTTGTCCCCGCAGACGAATACCTGGGCATGAGATGGTCGACCGAAGCGGACACCTTCCCGATAACCAAAGCCGAGAAATCCACGGGCAAATCCCAGCTGAGGGGCGACGGAAGCGGAGGCGCCTATATAATCGATCTCAATTATACGATCAAAATGTCCCGGGCGGGAACTACGCTCGAGGGCGTCGGCAAGGACTACATGACCTCTGCGGATTTTAAGGATGTGCTGACGCTTCCGCAGGACGCCGTCGTGGCGGAGGCTGTCGCGGAATGCATTCGAGACGGTACCGTAAAGATCTCGAGCTTCAGCGGCGCATACTTCGGCTATTCCATCAAAACCGCGCAGGACAAGGAAATCATCAGACTTGAAGCCAATACCTCATCCAGTCTGCAGAGCATGGGGTATCCCTCCCTGTCCCTGGACGAGGACGGCAATCTCGTGCTGAACTGGAGGTTTACCAATTCGGATCTGAGCACCGAGATCGCGGACGTGACATTCAACTGCAAGATTGCGGACGGCGTGCTTTATGTGCCCGACCCGCAGAAAGACGTGGTCTATAC
>CAVGLF010000126.1:0-5396 GCA_963630045.1 Butyricicoccaceae bacterium
AAGGTGGAGGTAGCGAGTTCGAATCTCGTAACCCGCTCCACTTCTTCCCCCCTCTTACAAATGCGGTGAACGCACCGCCATCTGCGGGTTTAGCTCATTTGGTAGAGCGCCACCTTGCCAAGGTGGAGGTAGCGAGTTCGAATCTCGTAACCCGCTCCAGATGATTCCGTCCGGATTCTTGTCCGGACGGAATTTTTTTCGCTTTTTGCGAAAATCCGCGCGGCTTTCCCTTGCGCAGGGCGCGGTGGGTCTGCTATAATCGGGATGAGAACGAAAGTATATGTGGAGACAGGGGATTTTTTGGCGTATGAATATTCTGATCTGCAATGTGGGCAGTACTTCTTTGAAATACAAGCTCTTCGATATGGAGACCGAAACCGTGCGCGCTGCGGGCGGAGCGGAGCGCGTCGGGACGCCGGCAGCACTCTTCTATACAAGCGATCCGGTGTCCGGGAGAAAAACGACCCGCCCGGCTTCGCTTCCTGCGCCCGGCGAGGCCATTGGCCTCATGCTGGAGGCTCTGGACGTCCCGGCAGAGGAGATCGCCTGTGTCGGCTTCAAGGTCGTGCACGCGCGCGGCATCACCGGCGTACAGTATCTTACGGACGACGTGCTTCGTGCCATGGAGGCCTTCAACTCCGTTGCGCCCGCGCATAACCCGCCCTACATCGCCGCCATCCGCCAGTTCCGCGAGCGTATGCCCGGAGTGCCCCTCATCGGCTCGTTTGAGACGGCGTTCCATGCGCAGATGCCGCCGGAAGCGTACCTGTACTCCATTCCGCTGGAGATTTCCCGAAAGTACGACATCCGCCGCTACGGCTTCCACGGAGCGTCGCATGAGTACATGACGGGCTGGACGGCGAAGGCGCTGGGGAGAAGCGACGCAAGGCTCGTGTCCTGCCACTTGGGCGGGAGCGGCAGCCTCGCCGCCGTGCGCGGAGGCGTCAGCATCGACACGACCATGGGCATGGGGCTCCAGTGCGGCGTACTGCACAACAACCGCATCGGAGATATCGATCCCTACATCATCTTCTACCTTATGGACGAATGCGGCATGACGCCGGGGGAGGTTCGCCGGATGCTGCAGACGGAGTCGGGGCTGCTGGGGCTCTCCGGCGGTCTTTCAGGCGACCTGCGCGATATCGAGGAGGCTGCGGAGAAGGGGAACGCGGATGCGGAAACTGCCGTGCGCGCCTATGCCTATGCCGTGAAAAAGTACATCGGCGCGTATGCCGCCGCTCTGGGCGGGCTGGATGCCGTCACCTTCGGCGGAGGCATCGGACAGAACAGCCCCACCGTACGCAGACTTGCGCTGGAGGGACTGGAGTTCATGGGGATATACCCGGATCCGGAGAAGAACGCGGCTCACCCCCGCAATTCGGACATCTCGCAGGACGGCTCTCCGGTGCGCATCTACGTCGTGGAGACGAACGAGGAGATCATCGTCGCGCGCCGCGCACGGGCGCTGCTTGAAGCCGGCGGCCTGAGTGAGGAAACGGACATTTCGAAATAACCTGACATAAAAAAAGGAGACAGATGAACATGCTTGAATACCGCTATGACACCCAGCTTCTCATCGACGGAGAGGGACTGGACGAGGACACCATAGGCGATTACTTCACGGAGCACTTCCGCGGGGACTGCCTGCTCGCCGTGGGCGACGATCGTCTCATAAAGATTCACTACCACACCAACGAGCCGTGGAAGGTTCTGGAATACTGCGCATCACTGGGCGAGATTTCGGACATTGTCGTCGAGGACATGGACCGTCAGGCACGCGGCCTGCACGGCTGAAAGAGAGGGAAAAACCGCAGATTGGGGGAAAATGCTCCCCAATCTGCGGTTTTTTAATGCTGTAAAAAAAGGTTATTGCCCCCTCCGAAAATAAGCGGAAGGTTACAGGCCGATCCTTGCGCGGGATTCCTCACGGATACGGTTGCGCTCGCGCTCCCAGATGCGCCGGAAGGCCTCGTGCGTCCTGGCACGGACGACCTCGGGGTTCTTGGCGCGGTAGTTGTTCGAGGTGGAGCCGTAGTAGCCCCACGCGATGATGGTACGGGCTCCGGCATCGTATGCGGCATCCGTCGCGGTGATGATATCCTCCTCGGAGCCGCGGGGATTGTTGAAGGTCTGGATCCAGATGTTGTGATCCTTATGGAAGCGGTCGGACACCTCAATGTTGCGGCGGGCTCCCTTGTATACATACTCGTAGGGATCGGAGTTTCGGCCGATCCAGTAGGGATCGGAGCCGACATCCTGAAGGGACGGCAGTGCGCACATGCGGTCGATGGAGTCCAGATTGATGCCATGATCGCCCAGCATGACGCATACGGCATTCTCAATGCCCTTTCCCGCAGCGTATTCGGTGACATCGGCAAAGTAGTCTACGATGGTGTCCGTGCGGAAGGCCTCGACATCGGCATTCGGATGCAGGGGCATGTCATAGCCGCAGCGCTCGCGGAAGATCTTGCGGCAGACGGGGCAGGTGCAGGTATAGAGCTCCCCGTCCTTCTTGGGCAGATGGGGCTCATCCCAGAAAATCTTCTTGCCGCCGATATAGGCGACGGCATCGATCCACTCCTTGGTGAACTGACGGAAGGATTCGTGATTCAGGCAGGCGTGGACGGGTGCCAGCGAGCCGTCGGAGTAGATCATATGCGCCTCGGGATGATAGGACAGGAAGTGATCCTTGTCTCCGGGAGGGCCTCCGATGCCCCAGTCGTCAATCCAGACCTCCATGCCGTAGTCCTCGGTCATGGCGACGATGTCCCGCATGACCTCCAGGTGGCGGTCCCAGTCGGTGTGGGAGAGCATATGGACGACAAGATTGCAGTTATGCGCCGCCATATCGCGAAGATCTTCCTCAACGTGCTGGGGCATACGGTTTCCGTGATAGGCGTATCCGGTTTTCAGCGGCTTCATAGGGGGATCCTCCTTACTGTATTTTGATGGGGACTGCCGGAGCATGCCGTGCGGGGCTCTCTGTCGGGGGGGAGATCAGTCGGCCTTAAGCGACTCCAGGAGGCGCCCGACCTCCTCGGGGGAGTACTCATAATAGGTATTGCAGTAGTCGCAGTGCACCTCAACGGGCTTTCCCGCAAGGGAGGAAAGCTCCGTGTATCCGAGGCTTACGAGCACACGCTCGACGCTTTCCCGGGAGCAGCCGCAATGGAAGCGGACGGGCAGCGTCTCATTGACGGAGACATCGAAGCCGGAGAGCGCCTCGCGCAGGAGCTCCTCGGGGCTGAGGCCGTCCGCCAGCAGGTAGGACACGGGACGCATGGAGGAAAGGCGGCTCTCCAGGGCGGAGATGAGCGCCTCGTCCGCGCCGGGCATGAGCTGGATGATGAAGCCTCCGGCGGCGCGGACGGTGTTGTCATGGTTCATCAGCACGCCCAGAGCCACCGCCGAGGGTGTCTGCTCGGACAGCGCGTAGTAATACGTCAGATCCTCGGCAATCTCGCCCGTGACGAGCTCGGAGGTGCCGGTGAACGGCTCGCCCGTGCTGCCCTGACGGGAGACGCGCAGGAAGCCCTTTCCGACGGCGCCCGCGACATCGAGCTTGCCGTGGTCGTTGGCTCCCAGAAGCACGCAGGGCTCGCCCGCGTAGCCGCGGATGTTGCCGTGCGCGTCGCTTTGGGCAATGAGGTACTGTACGGGGCCGTCTCCGTCGATGCGGAGCGTGAGACGCTCCGTATCATCCTTGAGAGTGGCACCCATCATGGCGGCGGCGGTCATGAGCCGTCCGAGGGCGGCGGTGACGACGGGACTGGTATTGTGACGCGCACGGGCTTCCTCCGTGAGATCGCGTGTAGCGGCGGCAAAGGCGCGGATGCGGCTGTCGGCAGCCGTAGCGCGGATGATGGAATCGGACATGGGAAAAAAGTAAGACCTCCTTGCAAAGAAGCTGCAAAAGAATGGGGAAAAGCTTGCAGCCCCGGGGCTTTTGGATTATTCAAAGGCTTAAACTCAGTGTAGCATATCGGCGCGGAAAAATCAAGTATACGAAGACCTTGAAAACTTGCAGAAATTGCTCCCCCCTCCCTCCCGGGGTTCCCCCTTGATCGCGGCCAATACCGGCGGGGGAAGAGTCACAGGGTGTACCGGATGGATTCCTGTTTGCATTCTTCGTGGATTTGTGATATAGTATTATCCGTATTATTGTCGATTGCCGAAGCTGACGCGAATTATTTCGAGAAAGAGGGATTTGCATGAGGAACACCCGCACGGCTCTGCGCTGTATGCTCCTTGCACTGTGTACGGCGCTTGCCCTGGCTGGAGCCTGTCTCCCGACCGCGGCGAAGGCCGCAGAAGTCTATGCAGTGGATACCGAGGGAAAATCGTACTCCAGCATCGATGATGCGTGGGAAGCGGCCTCCGAAAAGGGGAAAATCATCATCATGATGCGCGACTGGGAGTGCTCGAGCCGGCTGGTTCTGGATGATGACCGGACGGCCACCATTTACATGAACGGGTACAAGATCTGGCGCGATCAGGAAAGCATCTGGAGCGTCTACGGCAACGGCGAGGTTATCTGCCTCGAAGACTGCTCGACGCTGTACCTTTACGGCTGGTCTGCAAGGGATACCGAAGTCACCCGGACGATTCAGTACCGTCCCTTCAACGCGGACGGTGACCGTTATAACGGCTACATCGTGACCGGCGGTCTTATTACCGGCGGCTACAGCGACAACGGCGCCGGCGGTATCCATATGAAGGAGGATTCCACGCTGGAAACCCGGAACGTGGCCATCGCGGGCAATGCATCCACCGAATGCGGCGGCGGCATCTTCGGCGATACTCATGTGACCATCCGGCTGCTCGACAATTCCTGTGTTACGCACAACTACGCCGACGAGGACGGCGGCGGTATCTATATCGAAAAGGAAGCGCTGTTTTTCTTTCTGTACTCCGATGACGGCGCTCAGATCAATCTGAATTCAAGCCACGTCGACTACAACTATGCGGACGAGGACGGCGGCGGCATCTATTCCAACCGCCCGAACACCTGCATCGAGCTTCGAAGCAGCTCCAGCATCAGCCACAACAGAGCCGGCGATAGCGGCGGCGGCGTCTATTTCAACTATGCCGAGTCCAGCATCAGCGGCATTATCGACATCGGTTACGGCTGGTTCCGCCACGGCGGCGGTCTGATGGAGGATAACCAGGCCGGCGAGGAGGGCGGCGGCATCTATCTGAACAGCCAGTTCGAAACGTATTCGGATTCGATCTTCGGCATGACGATCAGAAATAACACAGCCCACGAGGACGGCGGCGGCGTGTATGTCAATCAGTTCCAGAGCCAGGTTTCGGATTCTCAGATCATCGGCAACCGTTCCGAGACCGGCAACGGCGGCGGCGTGTATGTCAACGCCCGCAGTGTCTCCATCCGCGAC
>CAVGLF010000127.1:0-5314 GCA_963630045.1 Butyricicoccaceae bacterium
CAGGAGGTTCAGAAGGTCTACCGTCAGCAGGGCGTTGATATCAACGACAAGCACATCGAGGTCATTGTGCGTCAGATGATGCGCAAGGTCAAGGTGGAGGATGCCGGAGATACCCAGCTGCTCCCGGGCTCCATGGTCGACATCTTCGAGTTCCGCGCGGAAAACAGACGCGTCGAGGAGCGCATCCAGGCCGGCGAGACCGGACTCCTGCCCGCGACGTATACGGCTGTCATCCTGGGCATCACGCGCGCCTCCCTGGCGACGGATTCCTTCCTGTCCGCGGCCTCCTTCCAGGAGACCACGAGAGTCCTGACCGACGCGGCGATTCACTCCAAGGTCGATCCTCTGATGGGCCTCAAGGAGAACGTCATCATCGGCAAGCTCGTGCCCGCGGGCACCGGCATGGAGCAGTACCAGGCCGGCTATTCGCTGGAGCAGGGCTGAGCATCCCCCCGGATTCCGCTTTTCCCCGCGGCGGATGCCTCAAACCGTGAAAATCGGTAAGTCCACCAATAAAAACGCACGGTAAAACCGCAAAAAAGTGAAAAAAGCTGTTGACTGACAGCGGAAAGCTGTGTATAATAGTAGAGTGCCCGTCTGTGGGATGTCCGTGCGTACGCACGCGTTTCCCTTCGCAGAGCAGGGCGCTCTACTTGTATTTTTCAAGGAAAGGAGGAACCCCCACCAAATGCCGACTTTTAATCAGCTCGTTCGTCATGGCCGTGAGCAGGTTACCTACAAGTCCACCGCACCGGCCCTCCAGAAAGGCCTGAACACCCTGAAGAAGTCCGCGACCGATCTGTCCAGCCCGCAGAAGCGCGGTGTCTGCACGACCGTCCGTACTTCCACCCCGAAGAAGCCGAACTCCGCGCTGCGTAAGATCGCCCGTGTTCGTCTGACCAACGGAATCGAGGTCACCGCGTACATCCCGGGCATCGGCCACAACCTGCAGGAGCACTCCGTCGTCATGATTCGCGGCGGCCGTGTCAAGGATCTCCCTGGCGTCCGCTACCACATCATCCGCGGAACGCTGGATACCCAGGGCGTAGCCAATCGCCGCCAGAGCCGTTCTCTCTACGGCGCGAAGCGTCCCAAGGCCGCCGGTGCCGCGAAGACGAAGAAGTAATCCCGTCTTTTCGCATCGACCAGAAAACCATACTTTCAAAGTTTGATACGCCTGCCCCATAAGACGAGGTGGCGTTGTATATAGATTCGTATACAACCCTCTTCTCTTTACATTAGGCGCACAAACGGAAGCGGCCGCTTTCGAGTACCTGTGAAATCATTTTTATGAAGGAGGGAAGCAAAGTGCCCAGAAGAGGATTTGTTCCCAAAAGAGAGGTTCTTCCGGATCCGCTCTATAATTCTGTTCTCGTAACCAAGCTGATCAACAGCATCATGTATGACGGCAAGAAGGGCGTTGCCCAGAAGGTCGTGTACGGCGCGTTCGATATCGTCAAGGAGAAGACCGGCCGTGATCCGCTTGAGGTTTTCACCCAGGCCATGGACAACGTGATGCCTGTGCTGGAAATCAAGGCCCGCCGCGTCGGCGGTGCCACGTACCAGGTTCCTATGGAAGTCCGTCCCGAGCGCCGTCAGACCCTGGGTCTGCGCTGGCTGACTCAGTACTCCCGCAACCGCAGCGAGAAGACCATGCGTGAGCGCCTCGCCGGTGAAATCCTGGATGCGATCAATAACCTCGGTAACGCCGTGAAGAAGCGCGACGATACCCATAAGATGGCCGAAGCCAACAAGGCGTTCGCCCACTTCCGTTGGTAATCCCAACATATTCAAACCCTTGAAGGAGCAAAAAGATTCATGCCTCGGGAATATCCGCTTGAACTCACCCGCAACATCGGTATCATGGCGCATATCGACGCCGGCAAGACGACCACAACCGAACGCATTCTGTTCTACACCGGCGTAAACTACAAGATCGGCGAAACCCACGAGGGCAACGCCACGATGGACTACATGGAGCAGGAGCAGGAGCGCGGCATCACGATTACGTCCGCCGCCACGACCTGCCACTGGAAGGGACATCGCATCAACATCATCGATACCCCCGGACACGTCGACTTCACCGTTGAGGTCGAGCGCTCGCTGCGCGTGCTGGATGGCTCCGTCACCGTGTTCTGCGCCAAGGGCGGCGTTGAGCCGCAGTCCGAAACCGTCTGGAGACAGGCCGACAAGTATCACGTTCCGCGTCTGGCGTATGTCAACAAGATGGACATCATGGGCGCCGACTTCTACAATGTCATTCGAATGATGCGGGAACGCCTCAAGACCAATCCCGTCCCGATCCAGCTCCCCATCGGTTCCGAAGACAGCTTCTGCGGCATCATCGACTTGATCGATATGCACGCGTATATGTATCACATGGAGAAGGGCGACCTCGGCAACGAGGTGCAGCGCACCGAGATCCCTGAGGATATGCGCGAGAAGGCAGAAGAATACCGCACCCAGATGCTGGAAAGCATCGCCGAGCACGACGACGCGCTGATGGCGAAGTACCTGGACGGTGAGGAGATCACCGAAGAGGAAATCCACCGCGCGCTGCGTACCGGCACTCTGTCTGCGACTCTGGTGCCCGTCGTCTGCGGCACCTCCTATAAGAACAAGGGCGTGCAGAAGCTGCTTGACGCCATCGTGCGTTATCTGCCTTCTCCGCTGGACAAGAAGGGCGTCACGGGCACGAATCCCTCGACCGGTGAGGAAGAGTCCAGACCCGCCTCCGACGACGCTCCGTTCTCCGCCCTTGCATTCAAGATCGTATCCGATCCCTACGGCAAGCTCTGCTTCTTCCGCGTCTATTCCGGCACGGCGAAGACGGGCATGACCGTATACAACTCCACCAAGGGAACACGTGAGCGCCTGGGCCGCATCCTTCAGATGCATGCCAACGAGCGCCGCGACATCGA
Source organism: Butyricicoccaceae bacterium (assembly GCA_963630045.1). GTDB lineage: Bacteria > Bacillota > Clostridia > Oscillospirales > QAMX01 > JAAZKA01. The sequence goes on from CAVGLF010000127.1 coordinate 2,922, forward strand.
CATGGTCTACTCCGGCGACATCGTCGCCGCGGTCGGTCTGAAGAACACGACGACGGGCGACACGCTCTGTCTGGAGTCCGATCCGATCGTCCTGGAGTCGATGGAGTTCCCCGAGCCCGTTATCCGCGTGGCGATCGAGCCCAAGACGAAGGCCGGTCAGGAGAAGATGGGCATCGCTCTGGCGAAGCTCGCGGAGGAGGATCCGACCTTCCGTACCTATACCGACCAGGAAACCGGTCAGACGATCATCGCCGGCATGGGCGAGCTGCATCTGGAGATCATCGTGGACAGACTCCTTCGTGAGTTCCGCGTGGAAGCCAATGTCGGCCGTCCGCAGGTCGCGTACAAGGAGACCATCCGCCGCGAGGCCGTATCGGATATGCGGTACGCGCGTCAGACGGGCGGTCACGGCCAGTTCGCGCATGTCAAGATCCGTGTCGAGCCCAACGAGTCCGGCAAGGGCTACGAGTTCATCGACAAGATCGTCGGCGGCGCGATTCCGAAGGATTTCATTCCCGCAGTCGATCAGGGTATCCGCGGCGCCATGTCCAGCGGCGTTCTGGCGGGCTATCCGGTCGTCGATGTCAAGGTGACGCTCTTCGACGGATCGTTCCATGAGGTAGACTCCTCCGACATGGCCTTCAAGATCGCCGGTTCCATGGCGTTCAAGGAAGCGATGCGGAATGCGGAGCCGGTTCTGATGGAGCCGATCATGAAGGTGGACATCACGGTGCCCGACCAGTACATGGGCGACGTCATCGGAGACATCAACTCCCGCCGCGGTCAGGTCAACGGCATCGAGGGACGCAACGGCACGCAGCAGATCTCCGCGTTCGTTCCGCTGTCCGAGATGTTCGGCTACGCGACCGACCTGCGTTCCTGCACCCAGGGACGCGGCGTCTACTCGATGGAGCCCTCGCACTACGTGCAGGTTCCGAAGGCGGTTGCGGAAAAGCTGATTTCCGTTTCCGGACGCAAGGCATAAAAAATTTACGCAAAACACTTGCTTTTTGCAGGCGTTTATATTACAATAGCCAAGGAATAACATTTTAGACGTGCGGCAGAAGCTTTCCCGCACGTTATACAAGGAGGATAACCATGGCCAAGGCAAAATTCGAAAGAAGCAAACCCCATGTTAACATCGGCACCATCGGCCACGTCGACCACGGCAAGACGACTCTGACCGCTGCTATCACCAAGGTCCTCGCCCTCGAGGATACCTCCCTCGCCGCCTTCACCGCCTACGATCAGATCGATAAGGCTCCTGAAGAGAAGGCCCGTGGTATCACAATCAACACCGCTCACGTTGAGTATCAGACCGCGAACCGTCACTACGCTCACGTCGACTGCCCCGGACACGCTGACTATGTTAAGAACATGATCACCGGTGCTGCTCAGATGGACGGCGCGATCCTGGTTGTTTCCGCGGCTGACGGCGTTATGCCCCAGACCAAGGAGCACATCCTGCTGGCCCGTCAGGTCGGCGTTCCGTACATCGTTGTCTTCATGAACAAGGTCGACCAGGTTGACGACCCCGAGCTCCTCGAGCTGGTTGAGATGGAAATCCGCGAGACCCTGTCCGAGTACGAGTTCCCGGGCGATGACATCCCGGTCATCAAGGGCTCCGCTCTGGCGGTTCTGGAGAGCGGCTCCACCGATCCGCACGCTCCCGAGTATGCCTGCATCCTCGAGCTCATGGACGCTGTTGACTCCTACATCCCGACTCCCGCGCGTGACGATACCAAGCCCTTCATCATGCCTGTTGAGGACGTCTTCTCCATCACCGGCCGCGGCACCGTCGCCACTGGTAGAGTTGAGCGCGGCGTCGTCAAGATGGGCGAGACCGTCGAAATCGTTGGCCTGATGGATGCTCCCCGCTCCACCGTCGTCACCGGTATCGAAATGTTCCGCAAGCTGCTCGACTTCGCTGAGGCGGGCGACAACATCGGTATGCTGCTCCGCGGCATTCAGAAGACCGATGTCGAGCGCGGCCAGGTTATTGCCAAGCCGGGTTCCATTCATCCGCACACCAAGTTCAAGGGCCAGGTTTACGTCCTGACCAAGGAAGAGGGCGGCCGTCATACCCCCTTCTTCAACAACTATCGTCCGCAGTTCTACTTCCGTACCACCGACGTTACCGGCGTCATCGCTCTGCCCGAAGGCACTGAGATGTGCATGCCCGGCGACCACATCGACATGGACGTTGAGCTGATCACCCCCATCGCCATCGAGGAAGGCCTCCGCTTCGCTATCCGTGAAGGCGGCCGTACCGTCGGTTCCGGCGTTGTCTCCAAGATCAACGAGTAATTTTGCTCTTTGTTCAAAGCAACCCCGCGATTACAAAATCGCGGGGTTGCTTTTTTTGCTGCCGTGTTTCGGGGGAGCTTTTTGGG
>CAVGLF010000128.1:0-5236 GCA_963630045.1 Butyricicoccaceae bacterium
CAGGAATGGCAGTACGGGCGTGGGCTCAAAGCGCAGCAAAAAGCTGAAAATTCCCCCTTGACAGGGGGAATTTTCAGCCTTTGATACCGTGTGCAGTAAGAAAAAGGAATCTGCTCAATCCGGACGGATCACTCTTCCGCGGACGATGCGGATGGTGTTGTCGTAGCGGGTGCGGGGGAAGAATTTCTCGAAAATGATCATCGGTGCCGTTTTTGTCAGATTGTCAAAGGTGTTCTGATCCGTCACCGTCCACGCACAGGCCACGGCTCCGTAACGGGTGACGCAGCGGCGGAAGTTCGCGTTCTGCATGAATTCATGCTCATAGGCAATGAACTGCGGACGGCTCAGGAAGTTGAGAAGCAGATTCTCGAGCATGTACCGCGTGACCGCTCCGTAGTGCGCATCACGGATTTTGGTGGAAAGCTGTCCGCGGATGACGCCCGGAGCATGGCGCTTAAACCAGGCAAGGGAGCGCGGATCGAACGACTCCACACAGTATACACCCTCATAGCGCTCGAGCATCGGCCAGACCGTGCTGCAGAGCTTCGCCGGATCCTTCCCCGGCTTCAGCTCGATGATCAGCGGTACGCGTCCCGCAATCGTGCGCAGCACCTCCTCGAACGTCGGAATGAACTGGTCGGAGCCCGATACGCGCAGCTTTTCCAGCTGTGCGGCGGTCATCTCGTCCACTCTGCGGTCGATGCGGCACAGACGCGAAAGGCTGTCGTCGTGGAACACGACCGGCACGCCGTCCGAGGAAAGCCGCACATCCAGCTCGATGCCGTAGCCGTGACGCGCCGCGACGTCGAAGGCCTCCAGCGTATTCTCCGGCACGCCGTTATGCGCCGAGTGCAGTCCTCTGTGCGCATACGCCCGCCCGAGAAGCTTTTCCATGGCATCGGGATTCGCCCGCCCCGGATAGATCAGAAAGGTATGCAGTCCCCAGACCGCAGCTGCTATCAGAAGTATGATCCAGAACATTCTTACGCATACAGCTCCCGTCATATATTGATGCCCGATTATTATACCCTGTTTTTCCCCCATCGTCAAGCAGTAATGCGGCATAATCCACAAAAAACAAAACTTTCCGGCAAACCGTTGAATTCACGGCACATGTGGTGTATAATAAACCGTATATCGGCAAAAATGCCGCAAAAGCTGCCGCGGCTCTTTTTCCTTTTCCCCTCCGCGGGAGGGACGGGATGGGCGCGGCATGAAGCCCCTTCCTTTTTATGAAAAACGAGGTGATTTTCCCGCAATGCGCCGTGATGTACTGATCTCCATCATCGGTCTGCCCGATCTTCACGAGGAGCCCGTTATGCTGACGACGCCGGGAAGGCTGTACCGCAAGGACGGCGTCTACAGCATCACCTTCCGCGGCACGGAGCTGTGCGGAGCCGCGGGTGTTACGACGACGATGAAAATGGAGCCGGACCGCGTGACCATCATGAGACGGGGCGGTGACAATGCCTGCATGGTTTTCCGTCAGGGCGAGCGTCACTATAACCTCCTGACCGATGATTCCGGAAAGCCCGTCACCGTTTCCATCGCAGCCAACAACGTCCGTCAGAAATTTACAGACTCGGGCGGCGTGCTCGACATCGACTACTCCGTCCTCGTCGACAACGCCCACGCACGGCGCTCCTGCCTGCATGTGGACGTGCGTTCCTTTGCCAATCAGACCCAAACCACTTGAACATAAGGGAGTTTATTCGGTATGAATTTCAATGAAAAAGCCCGCAGCGAAATCCGGGAGCTGCTTCAGCGTGCCATGTATGCCGCCGTCCAGGACGGCTCCCTGCCCGCAGCTGCGGACGTAGCCTCCACCGTCGAGGTGCCGCGCGAGGTCTCCTTCGGCGACTTCTCCTCGAACTTCGCCATGGCGGCCGCCCGCTCCATGCATATGGCTCCGCGCAAAATTGCGGACGCGCTCATCGCGCATCTCAATCTCGAGGATTCCTATTTCTCCTCCGTCGAAGCCGCCGGCGCCGGATTTCTGAACTTCCGTCTGGGACAGAAGTGGTACTCCGAGGTGCTGGGCGCCATCGAGTCCGAGGGCGCGGATTTTGCCCGCACCCGCTCGGAGCATCCCGAGCGCGTCATGGTCGAGTTCGTCTCCGCCAATCCCACGGGACCCATGCATATGGGCAATGCCCGCGGCGGCGTTCTGGGCGACTGCCTCGCGGAGGTGCTCTCCTATACGGGAGACGAGGTGTGGCGTGAGTTCCTCGTCAACGATGCGGGCAATCAGGTCATGCTCATGGGCGTCTCCCTGGACGCGCGCTACATGCAGACCTTCCCCGAGACCCGGGACTACCCCTTCCCGGATGACGGCTATCACGGAGACGACGTGCGTGAGATCGCCGCGGCCTTCCGTGAGGAATTCGGCGACCTGCGCGAAATGGATGCCGAGGAGCGCCGAAAGAAGCTCGTCCAGTACGGCCTGTCCCGCAACATCGCCGCCATGCACCGCGATCTTGAGCGCTACGGCATCAGCTATGACCGCTGGTTCCACGAAACCGAGCTTCACAACGCCGGCTTCGTCGAGGATACCGTCCAGCTGCTCGCCTCCAAGGGGCTGACGTACGAAAAGGACGATGCGCTCTGGTTTAAGACCACCGAGTTCGGCTGCGGCAAGGACGACGTCCTGCGCAAGAACAACGGCTTCTACTCCTACTTCGCCGTCGACATCGCCTACCACCGCGACAAGTTCCTCGTGCGCGGCTTCGACCGCGTCATCAATGTCTGGGGCGCGGATCACCACGGTCAGGTCGCCCGTCTGAAGGCCGCCATGCAGGCCATCGGCGTGGATCCCGACCGTCTGGAGGTCGTGCTGATGCAGCTCGTGAACCTCATGCGCGACGGCGAGGTCGTCCGCATGTCCAAGCGTACCGGCAAGGCCGTCTCCCTGTCCGACCTGCTCGATGAAATCAGCGTCGACGCCGCCCGCTTCTTCTTCAACCTGCGCAAATACGACACGAAGCTCGACTTCGACCTCGATCTCGCCGTGCGCTCCGATGCCGACAACCCCGTCTATTACGTCCAGTACGCCCACGCGCGCATCTGCAGCCTCTTAAAGAATCTCGCGGAGGCGGGCATTCATCCGTCCGCTGACCATCTGGAGTGCCTGACCGCGCCCGAGGAGACCGCTCTTATCAAGCTTCTGGCCTCCCTGCCCGACGAGCTCCTGCTGTCCGCCCGCGAGCGCGATCCCTCCCGCGTCAACAAGTACCTCATCACCGCCGCCGCCGCGTTCCACCGCTTCTACAACGCCTGCCGCATCAAGGGCGCCGGCGCTCCGTACGAGGAGGCGCGCGCCTACCTCGCCGCGCGTACGCGCGACATCATCGCAACCTGCCTCGGCATCATCCGCGTGGATGCGCCGGAGCATATGTAAGGATTTTTTCCCCCCCTTTTGACCCTGCTTTCTATAAAAAAAGGAGAGATCGGCACCATGAAGAAAGCTTTCCGGATTCTCGCGGTACTGCTGGCCTCGCTTACGCTTCTTTCCTGCTCGGCCTTCGCGCTTCCAAGCGCCAACCGCTCCGGGTCAACCCTGACGCCGCAGTCTGCCTATGAGGAGGCCGAGCTCCTTGCGGAGTACATCCGCATTCTGCACATCGATTCCGGCGCCAATGACAATCCGCTGCTGCGCGGCTATCAGAAGCTGACCGGGACGGACGCGGATCTTTCGGCAAATGCCCTGCGCCGTGCGCTGATCCGGCTCTTCGAAGAGGATCTGGATGCCCTTGAGCTTCTTGAGGACGCCATGCTTGACTGCTATGACCCGTATTCAAACCTCTTCGATGCCGAGGAGTATGAGGCGGCGTACCCGTCCGACGAGGACTATACCGGCATCGGCTTCACCTACCACGAGTGCGGCGTCTTTCTCGCCGTGTCGGATGTCTATACGGATTCCCCCGCCGGACGCGCCGGGATCTGCCCGGGCGACCTGATCGTGAAGCTCGACGGGCATGACCTGCGCTTTCTGGACAGCCTTGACCGCCTCGATCTGATGGATCGCTACCGTCAGCGCAGCTTTACGCTCACCGTTCTGCGCGGTCATGAGCTTCTGGACTTCACCCTCTCCCCCGGCGCGGTCAGCGTTCCCTACATTGAGCACTGCATTCTGGATGACGGAGTCGGGTATCTCGCAATCAACCGCTTCGGCGGGGACAGCTTCACGGAGGATCTGAATGCCGCGACACAGGATTTCCGCGCATCGGGCGTACGGAACGTCATCATCGATCTGCGCGACAATCCCGGAGGCACCCTCTCGACGCTGCTCGAGGCGCTGAATGCCTTCGTACCGGAGGGCGGCCTGCTCCTCTTCCGCGAGCTGGAGCGCGGCGCCGTTACCCCGCATTACTCAACGGGCGTCGGACTGGAGACCGACAGCATCTGCATCCTCACAAGCTCCGGCAGTGCCTCCAGCTCCGAGATCTTCACGGGCGTGCTCTCCGACCTGGGTCTCGCCGTCGTCATCGGCTCCGAGACCTACGGCAAGGGACGCGGTCAGGGCGGCATCTACTTCGGAGACTCGATTCTCATGCTCTCCATGATCACCATCGAGCTGCCCGTCAGAGGCTGCTACGACGGTCACGGACTTGTGCCGGACATCGAGGTGGATGACACGAAGGCTCTCATTGATGCGGATTCCCTTGCCCCGCTGGATACCGCCTCCGTCATCTCCCCGTCCTCGGATGCCTCCGACATCCTCGCGCTGGAGCAGCGGCTGTCCGCTCTGGGCTTTCTGCAGGAGGATGCGGACGGCGTGTGGGACGACGAAACGGAGTCCGCGCTTGCACAGTTCTATCGGGGCATGGGGCTGACCGTACAGAAGAAGGCCTCCACACGTCTGCTGTATACTCTGGCGCAGCTTACCCAGAGCCTGGAGGACGCATACGTCACGACCGATGCCTCCCTCGAGACGGCGCTTGAGTGGCTCGCGGAGCAGGATGCGGCGTAAATCGCGCTTTTTCCCCGCCCCCCTTTTTTAAAGGAACGCGCGAATACGGGATACGTCAGATAAGAAAAGGAGTATATACACCATGAACGAAGAATACGGCAACGATTTTGTGGTTCTCAGTGACGAGAACGGAGTGGAAACCGAATTCGAGCATCTGGATACGATGGAGTATGAGGGCGATACCTACATGGCCTTCATCCCCGCCGAGATGAGTCTCGCCGGCGAAGCGGAGCTTGTCATCCTGAAGCTCGAGGGCGAGGGCACGGA
>CAVGLF010000129.1:0-5175 GCA_963630045.1 Butyricicoccaceae bacterium
GGGGGTTTGAGGGTACGAAAAAGGGGGTTCGGGGTACTCCCCGACTCCCAAAACCCCTCCCGTATCACGGCAGTTCCCCTACAAGGAACACGGAATCTCGGGCACAAGACGGGGGTTCGGGGTGCAAAAAGGGGCTCGGGGTACGGAAAAAAGGGGGTTCGGGGCACGAAAAAAAGGGGGGGTTCGGGGTACTCCCCGACTCCCAAAACCCCTCCCGTATCACAGCAGTCCCCAGACAAGGAACGCAGGATCCCGGGTACGAAAAAGGGGGTTCGGGGCACTCCCCGACCCCTAAAGCCCTCCCCGTATCACGGCAGTCTCCCCAGGAGTCTCCCGCATGACACGAAAAAAGGGGGTTCGGGGTTCTCCCCGACCACTAAATCCATCCCCGTATCACGGCAGTCCCCATACAAGGAACACGGAATCCCGGGCACAAGACGGGGGTTCGAGGCACTCCCCGACTCCCAAAACCCCTCCCGTATCACGGCAGTCTCCCCGGGCGAGGCGCGAAAAAAAAGGCTCAGATTCCCCCCGGGGAAAATCGGGGGAAATCCGAGCCTGTCATAAGTCCCGGTGCAGTAAGCGGAAGGGGGCGTGCGCAGCTTACTTGCGGGAGACGGCCTTCTTCGCGGCCGCGATGATCGCTTCGGGGGTGAGGTTGAAGTGCTCGGTCAGCCACGGCTCGGTTCCGACTTCGCCGAAGATGTCCGGGATGCCGACACGCTCCACCGGAACGGGAGCGTTCGCACAGACGCACTCGCTGACCGCGCCGCCCAGACCGCACAGGATGTTGTGGTTCTCGGCGGTGACAATGGCGCCGGTCTCACGCGCGGCGGCGACGATCGCCGCCTCATCCAGAGGCTTCCAGGTGAAGCAGTCGATGACGCGGGCATCGATGCCCTCATCCGCGAGCGTTGCCGCAGCCTTCAGAGCCTGCGCAACCATGATGCCCGAGGCGACGATGGTGACATCGCGTCCGGGACGGACGATGGCCGCACGGCCAAGCTCGAACTCGGAGCCTTCCTCGTAGATGGCGATCGGGTTCTTGCGCTTGAGGCGGATGTAGGTCGTGCCGTAGCTGCCGGCGATCTGCGGCATGAGGCTTTCGAGCTGCACCGGATCGGACGGCTCGACAAGGGTGATCGTCGGGATCACGCGCAGGATGCCCATATCCTCGAAGGGCATATGCGTGCCGCCGTTGTAGGCAGCCGTGACGCCGGGGTCGGAGCCGATGATCTTGACGTTCAGCTTCGCATACGCGCAGGACAGGAAGATCTGGTCGTAGACACGGCGGGAAACGAACGGGCCGAAGCTGTGCACGAACGGGATCTTGCCCGCGGCGCTCATGCCGGCGGCAGTGCCGATCATGTTCGCTTCCTGAATGCCGCAGTCGATATAGCGATCCGGATAGGCCTTCCGGAAGGGCTTGAGTCCGGAGGAACCCAGGGTATCGGCGTCCATCGCAACGATGTTCGGATTGGTCTTGGCCATCTCCACCAGGGAGGCGCACAGAACATTGCGCATCTCTACGGGAGCCTTTTCAAAGGTGGTTTTCACGTTTACGGACATGCTCTAAACTCCCCTCTCCCTTTATGCCTGCGCACTCAGCGCGTCGTACTCAGCCTGCCAGCGGGCAATGTCGCCGTCGAGCTGTCCGGGCTTGAACGCGATGTGATGGTTCGGCACAACGCCTTCCGCGGCGGAGCAGCCGTAGCCCTTGATCGTGTCCAGAATGATGACGGAGGGCTTGTCCGTGCAGGCCTTCGCCGCATCGATCGCCGCGTCAATGGCGCCTACATCGTGGCCGTTCACGGTCTGCGCGAAGAAGCCGAAGGCGGAGAACTTCGCGGCCAGATCGCCCATATCCAGAACGTCCTTCGTATTGCCGTCCAGCTGCTGCTTGTTCCAGTCGACGAACCAGATGAGATTCGTGATCTTCTTGGCGGAGGCGAACATCGCGCCTTCCCAGACCTGACCCTCGTTGAGCTCGCCGTCGCCGACCATCAGGTAGATGCGGTTGTCGCGGCCGTCCATCTTCATCGCCGTGGCAACGCCGATGGCGGCGGAGACGCCCTGACCCAGGGAGCCCGTGGTCATGTCGATGCCGGGCGTCTGGTTGCGGTCGCAGTGGGACGGGAGACGGGTGCCGCCCTGATTCAGCGTGTTCAGCCACTCCATCGGGAAGAAGCCGCGCAGCGCCAGCGTTGCATAGGTCGCGGGACCCGCATGACCCTTGCTCTGGACGTACCAGTCGCGATCCTCCCAGCGCGGATTCGCGGGATCAATCTTCATCTGAGAGCCGTACAGCACGGCCAGCGTCTCGACGATGCTCATCGCGCCGCCGACATGACCGAAGCCCAGATGCGCCAGCTCCTTGAGCGTTTCGAGACGGATCTGCGCGGCAAATGCCTTGACGCGGATCAGTTCTTTTTCGTTCAGCATGTTCTAGGATACACCTGCCCTTGTAAATTTCGTATCTTGCCGTTATTATACCATTCCCCACCCGGGATTGCAAGAACAATCTTTCATAAGGGCTCTTCTCTCTCTCCCTTTTTCCCCCCTCCTTTTTGCCCCTTTCGGCCGTTCTGAACGGAAGAAGGAAAAAAAATTGCGCCCGTTTGTGTTCGCCGCAGTGTGCGGACAGACGGGCGCAGAGGAGAATTATTACAAAAAGGGAGGCAGCCCTTCGTCAGGCGATCACGCGGACGCGCAGGACGCCGGGGATGGCGCGCAGCGCCGCGATGCAGTCGTCACTCGGAGTCGATGAGGTATCGACAACGGTATAGGCGTAGTTCTTCTTGGCGCGGTTGAACATATGCTCGATATTGATGCCGGCACCGGCCAGAACGGAGGTGATCTGTCCCAGCATGTTCGGCTCGTTGCGGTTGATGATGGCAATGCGCTCGAGTCCGTCGCGCGGAGTGTCGAACGCGGGGAGGTTCACGCTGTTGCGGACGGAGCCGTCACGCAGATATGCCGCGACCTGCTCGGAGGCCATGACGGCGCAGTTTTCCTCGCTCTCGGGCGTGGAGGCGCCCAGATGCGGCAGCGCGATGACGTTCGGCACGCCGATGATGTCGCCGGTGGCGAAGTCCGTCACGTATTTTGCGACCTTGCCGGAGGCCAGAGCCGCCCGGATGTCGTCGTTGTTGACCAGTCCGCCGCGGGCGAGGTTGATGATGCGCACGCCGTCGCGCATCTTTGCGATGCTTTCCGCGTTGATCATGTTCTTCGTCTCGTCATTCAGCGGAGCATGCAGCGTGATGTAATCGCTGTTGGCAAAGATCTCGTCGTAGCTTTCGGCTCTCTGCACGCGGCGCGCAAGCCCCCATGCGGAGTCGATGGACAGATAGGGATCGCAGCCCAGAACATGCATGCCGAGATCGACGGCGGCATTCGCCGCGAGCACGCCCACGCGTCCGAGGCCGATGATGCCCAGCGTCTTGCCCGCGATTTCGGGACCCACGAACTGGCTCTTGCCCTTTTCGGCCTTCGTCAGAGCGTCCGGATCGCCCGCAAGCGTCTTTTCCCACTCAATCGCCTCGACGATGCGGCGGGAGGAGAGGAGCAGCGCGCAGACAACGAGCTCGCGCACGGCATTGGCGTTGGCACCGGGCGTATTGAATACGCAGATGCCCTCCTCGGAGCAGCGATCCACGGGGATGTTGTTATAGCCCGCGCCCGCACGCGCGATGGCGAGGAGCTCGGGGTTGAACTCATAGCTCTGCATGTCGGCCGAGCGGACGATGATCGCGTCCGGCTTTTCCTCGCCGATTTCGAAATCCTTCCCCAGATGCGAAAGACCCGCAGGGGAGATTTTATTCATCAATTTGACCTGATACATAAGTCCTGTCCTTTCAGCCGTTCGCCCGTTCGAAATCCTTCATGAAGGCAACCAGCTTCTCTACGCCCTCTGTGGGCATGGCATTATAGATGGAGGCACGCATATGGCCGACCTTGCGGTGACCCTTCAGATTGGAAAATCCCGCGGCGGAGGATGCCTTCACGAAGGCATCGTCCAGCTCGACCGTCGGTGCGGAGAAGGTGACGTTCATCATGGAGCGGGAATCGGGGTCGGCGATCGGATGGAAGAAGCTGCTCGAATCGAGGTACTCATAGAGCATCGCGGCCTTCTTCTGGTTGATGGCCTTCATCGCCTCGAGTCCGCCCAGATTCTCCAGCCACTCCAGCACGAGCTTCAGGATATAGATCTGCCAGCACGGCGGGGTGTTATACATGGACTTCGCCTTGGCATGGACGGAATAGGTCATCATGGTCGGCGTGCAGGCCATGGGCTCGGTGATCAGATCACGGCGGATGATGACGACGGTCAGTCCGGCGGGCGCCATGTTCTTCTGCGCACCGGCATAGATGACGCCGTAGCGGGAGACATCCACGGGCTCGGAGAGGATGCAGGAGGACATATCGGCGACGATGGGCGCCGCGGTCTCGGGGATATAGTGCCAGGTCGTGCCGTAGATGGTATTATTCTGGCAGATATGCAGATAATCTGCATCGGGATTCAGGCGAAGCTCGCTCTGAGCGGGGATTTTCGTGAAGTTGTCAGCCTCGCCCGTCGCGGCGAGGCAAATAGAACCGTATTTACAGGCTTCCTTATAGGCTTTTCCGGAAAACTCACCCGTAACCGCGTAATCGGCGGTGGTTTTGAGCAGATTCATCGGTACCATGGCGAACTGCAGAGACGCTCCGCCCTGCAGGAACAGCACCTCATAGTTTTCCGGAATGCCCATGACGCGGCGGAAGCGCGCCTCGGCATCATCGATAATGGACTGATAGACCTTGGAGCGATGACTCATCTCCATGACGGACATGCCGGATCCGGCATAGTCGGTCATCTCGGCCGCAGCCCGGTTCAGGACCTCCAGAGGAAGCATCGAAGGTCCCGCAGAGAAGTTGTAAATACGGTTCATTTTGACAAAGACTCCTTCTTGCGAGAATATTTTCATTATAATCTATCCCATTCGAAAACGCAATACCCAAAATTGTACAATCTGCCGCGCTTTCCCAGGGGCTGCCGTATGCACGGGGCTGCTTTCCGGGGGTTCGGGGGGAACCCTCAAACCCCCTTATTTTCGCGCTTGCGCGGTTCTTTGCCGGGTGTGCCGTGTTTCGGGAGAGCTTTTTATGGTCGGGGGGTGCCCCGAACCCCCTTGC
>CAVGLF010000130.1:0-5160 GCA_963630045.1 Butyricicoccaceae bacterium
CTACTACGCTGCCGTTTTTGCCTGGGTTATCCTGATGTTCATCGTCAGCTATAAATTTGCCTTCTTTACCGGCGACAGCGCGGGTGCCAGCCAGATCTGGCTGAATCTCATCAACACCACCGGCACGACCTCCGGCTTCAACACCTTCTGCTGGCCGGTCTTCGGATGCCTGCTCATCGCGTGGGGTGCCTGCTATCTGTGCATCCGCAACGGTACCACCAGCGTCGGCAAGGTCGTCAAGTACACCGTCTCGCTGCCCGTCATCTGCCTGCTCATCCTCGCCGTCCGCGGTCTGACCATGCCCAATGCCTCCGCCGGCCTTGCGAAGCTCTTCATCCCCGACTGGTCTGCGCTGTCCGATTCCACCCTCTGGGTTGATGCCATCGGTCAGGTCTTCTACTCCCTCTCCGTCGCCATGGCCATCATGTTCGCCTACGGCTCCTTCCTGGACCGCAAGAACAACATCGCCGTGGACGGTCTGATCATTGCCTTCTCCGATCTCGCGATCTCCGTCCTCTCCGCGATCGTCATGTTCACCACCATGGCCGGTACCGGCAAGCTGAACGATATGACGGCCTCCGGCATCCAGACCGCCTTCATTGTCTATCCGCAGGCCATCGTCAACCTGACGCCCTACGGCTGGCTCAATGCCCTCTTCGGCTATGTCTTCTACTTCTGCCTGATTACCCTGGCCATCGACTCCCACTTCTCCATTGTCGAGGGTACCTCCACGGCTCTGTCCGACAAGTTCCACCTCAACAAGAAGAAGACCACGACCATCCTCTGCATCATCCAGTGCATCGTCGGCATCATCTTCTGCACCGGAGCCGGACTTGCCGTTCTGGATATCGTTGACAACTACGTCAACAGCTACACGATGATTCTGACCGGCGTTCTCGAAGCCATCGTTGCCGGATGGTGCTTCAACACCGGAAAGATTCTCGACGAGATCAACCGCAACACCGTCAAGTACAAGATGCCCTCCTGGTGGTTCACCATCAGCATCAAGTTCGTCGCTCCGATTGTTCTCCTGGCCATGTTCATCTGGAACTTTGTTTCCCTGTTCACCGTTCACCACGGCATCTACGGCTCTGCCGACGGCTACTCCTTCGCGTGGAACTTTATCGGCGGCTGGCTCCTGATGGGCCTTTCCCTGATCTCCGGCGCCATCATCCGTATCTTCGTAAAGCTTCGTACGAAGAAGGGCGGCTATACCGAGGATCTGCGCAGCTGGGACGAAATCCCGCTTGAGTAATCTTCCCCTCTGCGGACATAGAATCTAAAAAAACCCCCTTTCACACGTTTTTTAGTGTGAAAGGGGGTTTTTCCCATGCAGAAAATCGGAATCCTTCGCAGGAGTCCCTCAGCTTTCCGCGTCGAAGGTCAGAATGTTCTCGCTTGAGAGCTGTCCTATATCGCCCACCACGTCAAGCGCGGTTTTCGCGCGGGAAAAGACGTTTCTCACGACGATGTTGTACGTCTCGTGCTTCGTGGATGTCCGTCCTCCGTAGGCGCGGCGGTCGCCGATGCGGACGGCATATGCGCCGCGGTCAAGGCAGGGAGAATCCGCGGAGGCATCCATCACACCGTCAATCAGGACGTTGTACAGCTTCGTCCCGCCCTGATTGAGCAGCCGCACAAGGGCGCAGAACGCCGAGGCATGAACGTTCCGGATGGTCACATTCGCGATCTCGTCGGGCAGATCCTCCACCCGGAAAAGCTCCTCGAGTCTGCCCCGCAGCGCGGTCAGCGCGATGGTGTCGTCCTCGGTAAAGCCCGTGATGTTCTCGATGTCGATGTCCCGGCAGCCGAGCCGCAGATCGATGCCGTCGGAGTTCTTAAGGTAAATATCCGACCCGGCTTCGAGCGCCGCGTAGCTGAGGCCGGCGGTGCGGTTTCCGTCCCGGTCGGTCATCGTGCAGTCCGAGCAAAAATCGATATCCCGGATGACACCGCGGCGGCAGTAGAGGAAATTCATCGCCCACCAGCGCTGGCTGCGGATCTGCAGTCCGCTGATGCGAAAGCCCTCGACATTGGCAAAGAGCAGAATATTGTTTTGGCTGATGTGCGGACGTCCGTCCTTCTCGGAGTTCGACTCGCAGAGTCCGTTATAGCTTCCTCCGTCCAGCACGACCCGTCCGCGTCCCTCGATGACGATGCCGCGGTCGGCCTCGGATGCAAGGCGCGGAGCCTCGCGGAACCTCGCGGCATTGGTGAACATGTTGCAGAAGGTATTGTCCGCCATCCTCAGCGTGCAGTTGTCAAGCACCAGCGTGAACCCCGACGGAATCACGATGGTACGCTCAATCTCGTAGCTGCCGCGCACCTCCGCTTTGCGGCTTCCCATGAGTACGGCCTCGTCGATCATGGTCTGGATGGCCTTTCCGCCGTTCGGAATCATCGTCATATACGCGTCCCCTCCCGATGCTTCGGGCGGCATATCCTTTGCCCCCGAAGCCGCATTATTTCTTTTCCTCTGCAATAAGCCTGCGCAGAGCTTCCGCCGCCGAGATGCCGAGCCTCATGAGACTGTCCTGCGTGGCGGGCGCGTCCGGCAGCCCGAAGTAGCTTGTTTCGAGTGTCACCATCAGCCGCACAAAATGCGTCCGGGCAGCAAAGCCCGAGAGCGCGGATTTCAGGGTCTTGTCCTGATTCCAGCCCGTATTCGGCGCAAGATCCCGCTTTGTGACATAGGGAAAGGAGCCGGGAACTAAGGACGCCTCCAGAAGCTCTCCGAAACGGCGCTGCAGCGGCAGGGAATCCGTTCCCTTTCGGACAATAAATGCGTAGTCATTTTCGTACCCTGAATGTCCGGGAGCGTGAAAATCCAGGATATAGCGCGGCCTTTCCCGATAAATCAGCTCCTGCAGCGCCTGCACGGAGGCGTAGAGCGGATGCGTCAGATAGTCGCGGTTGTGATCATGGGGACGGCGGTTTTTCCCCTGGTCTCCGTCCATCACCCCGTCAAAATCAACGAACGGCACCGCTGTTACGCGGTATCCGGGAATCGGCTCCTGCGCAAGGCGGCGCAGGACGCCCTCAAGGACGTAGCTGCCGGTCGATTCGCAGGCGTGATGCCTGGCCGTCAGAAGGATGCTGCAGCCTCCTTCTCCGAAATGAACCACGGGTATGCTCCGTCCGCGCTCACTCATGCAGAGCGTTTCCGGCAGTAGTCCGAGCTCCTGCGCAAGCGCATCAAACCGTGCGGTCTGATAGAGCAGATCGTGTGCAAAATACACGCGCCCGTCATCGCGGAAGGGATAGGAAAAGCCGACAGACGTTCCGGCGCACAGCCAGCTGAAGTGAACACCGTCCCGGCTGACAGCCGGACCGTACGGACCGATCACGGACTTATCCCCGAAATCGAAGGTCAGCGTATGTCCGGCCTCGCCCTCGACGGCGAACGCCCAGTAGAACCACTCGCCCTGAGTATCGCGCAGCTCATTCTCAACGAAGCAGGTATCCCCTTCCCTCTTCAGAATGCGCAGGTTTCCCCCGGGAAAATCGGTCACAACAGGCATTATATCCTTCTGGAGAGCGGCTCCGTCCACTGAGCGCGGAAGGCATCGAAGCGTCCTTCGTCCAGTGCGCAGCGGATGTCCGCCATGAGCCTGTTGTAGAAATACAGATTATGCGTGACGGCCAGACGGCAGGCCAGCATCTCCTGCGCACGGAACAGATGCCGCAGGTAGGCGCGGCTGTGCTGACGGCAGGTGGGGCAGCCGCAGCCTTCCTCGATGGGCCGGTCATCCGTCGCGTATTTGGCATTGTTGAGGTTGATGACGCCCTCATGCGTGTAGAGATGCCCGTGACGCGCGTTTCTCGCGGGCATAACGCAGTCGAAGAAATCGATGCCTCTCCAGACGCCCTCGATGATGTTCGCCGGCGTTCCGACACCCATGAGGTAGCGCGGACGATCCTGGGGGGCGAAGGGCAGCACGCAGTCCAGAATGTGATACATGACCTCGGTCGGCTCGCCGACCGCCAGTCCTCCCACCGCGTATCCCGCAAGGTCGAGCTCCGCAATCCGCTTCATATGCTCGATGCGGATGTCGTCGTAGGTTCCTCCCTGATTGATGGCGAAGAGCACCTGCCCGGGGTTTACGGCATCCTCCCTCGCATTGAGCTCCGAGAGAGCCGTCTTGCAGCGGGCGAGCCAGCGGGTTGTGCGGGCAACGGAGGCCTCCACATAGGGTCTGGGGGCGGGGTTTTCGATGCACTCGTCAAACGCCATGGCAAAGTCCGAGCCCAGAGCGGACTGCACCGCCATGCTCTCCTCCGGCCCCATGAAAATGGCGCGTCCGTCCACATGGGAGTGAAAATGCACGCCCTCCTCCGTGATTTTGCGCAGGGAAGCCAGGGAGAAAATCTGGAAGCCGCCGGAATCCGTGAGGATCGGGTGGCTCCAGTTCATGAACCTGTGCAGCCCTCCCAGCGTGCGGATCACGTCCTCGCCCGGACGCACATGCAGGTGATAGGTATTGGACAGCTCGATCTGACAGCCGATGCGCTCCAGATCTCCGGCATCCAGGGCGCCCTTGATGGCGGCCTGCGTTCCTACATTCATGAACACCGGCGTCTGTACCGTCCCGTGAGGGGTCGTGATTTCACCGCGCCGCGCGCGGCCTTCCGTTTTCAGTAAGGTAAACATACGATTTTTTTAATCCAACTTTCTGTACCGGGCCGATCCGGGCAAAATTCCGCCTTTTTTACGGGAGCGGCAAAGCTGCGCCCGTCCTCCTCCCCGCCGGGAGTACGCCCGTCGTTTGCCTTATTATACTAAAAATCGCGGCCGCGGTCAAGAAGAAGCCTTTGTTTTCCTTCTCCCGCGTCCCCCCCGCGTTTTCCCGGAAAGCCCCCAGCTTATAAAAATACCGCCCGTACGAACGGTTTTCGTACGGGCGGCGTGATTTTCATTCCTTTTTGGGGGAAAAGTGCGCGGGGATTCTTCTGTTTTTAGGGGGCTTTTTTTAGTTGCACTCGGCGACTAAGGGACCCGCCAGCTCCTTGAGGAAGAACATGCGGCCGGGGAGGGTCGGCATCCAGGTGGAGGGCAGCCAGCGGGACGGACCGTGACGCAGGGTGACCCAAACCTCCATGCCCTGCCACATCATACCGCGTCCCAGAGCGCCGTCGCATCCGCCGATGCAGTAATCGGAC
>CAVGLF010000131.1:0-5145 GCA_963630045.1 Butyricicoccaceae bacterium
AGCCCGGACAGTGCGCGATGCTTTCCATCCCCGGCGTCGGCGAGGCCATGTTCTCCATCACCTCGTCCCCGACGAACGAGGAGTTCATGGAGTTCTCCATTAAGAAGTGCGGCTGCGTCACGCAGTGGCTGCATGCCGCGGAGCCCGGACAGATGATCACCATCCGCGGACCCTACGGCAACGGCTTCCCCGTGGATACGGCGTTTGCGGGCAAGGACATGCTCTTCATCGCGGGCGGCATCGGACTGGCGCCGCTGCGCTCCGTCATCAACTATGTCCGCCACTACCGCGACCGCTACGGGCTCATCGACATCGTCTACGGCTCGCGAAGCAAGGCCGATCTCGTGGACTACCGCGAGATTCTGGACGAGTGGGCGACGGACTCCGGGGTGAACGTGCATCTGACCATCGACCGCGCGGAGGACGCCTGGGACGGGCATGTCGGCTTCGTGCCCAACTACGTCAAGGAGCTGGGCTTTGATACGAAAAAGGTCGCCATCATCTGCGGCCCGCCGATCATGATCAAGTTCACGCTGGCGGGACTGCAGGAGATCGGATTTGACAAGACGCAGGTCTACACGACGATGGAGCTGCGCATGAAGTGCGGCATCGGCAAATGCGGCCGCTGCAACATCGGCTCGAAGTACGTCTGCAAGGACGGCCCGGTCTTCCGCTGCGACGAGCTGGACGAGCTGCCCAACGAGTATTAAAGGAGACACGACATGGAAGAATTCGTGAATATTTTCCTGTTTGGAAAGCGGTACAGCGTACCGTCGAATCTGACCATCATGCGCGCGATGGAGTATGCGGGCTATCAGCTGGTGCGCGGCTGCGGCTGCCGCAACGGCTTCTGCGGAGCCTGCGCAACGATCTACCGCATCAAGGGAGACCGTGAGCTGAAGGTATGTCTGGCGTGTCAGACGAAGGTCGAAAACGACATGTACATCGCGACGCTGCCCTTCTTCCCGCTGGTCAAGGAGGTCTACGACATCGAGCGCGTGCGTCCGACCGAGCAGATCATGATGCAGCTCTACCCCGAAATCTATGCCTGCATCGGCTGCAACGCCTGCACCAAGAGCCGCACGCAGGGCTTAAACGTCATGCAGTACATCGCCTATGCACAGCGCGGCGAGTATTCCAAGTGCGCCGACGAGTCCTTTGACTGCGTCATGTGCGGCGTATGTTCCTCCCGCTGCCCCGCCGGCATCTCCCATCCGCAGGTGGCCATGCTGGCGCGCCGCTTAAACGGCAAGTACATCGCTCCCGACTGCGAGCATCTGCGCGAGCGCGTCCGCGAGATCCATAACGGAAACTTCGAGGAGCTCCTGCGCGATCTGATGGGCAAGCCCACCGAGGAGCTTCAGGATATGTACAATCACCGCGAGATCGAGAAATAAGGAGGGTCATACGATGTATTCCGAACAATTCGCAGCATCCATCCGTGCGGTGGAGGCCGCTCGTGCGGCGAACGTCGCCTATGAGCCCGCCCGCATGACGGCGCAGGAAAAGGACGACCTTCTCGCCGCCTATCATCCCGACTATAAGAAGGATCAGTTCGAGACGCTGAAGATCGGCCCGAATGCCGGAGAAAAGGTTCCGCATGAGCTCGCGGCGATGCTGGAGGCGCATCCGCGCGTCCATCCCGGCGATGTCGACCTTGAAAACCCCGACTATGACGTGGACGTTCTCATCATCGGCGGCGGCGGCGCCGGCTCCTCGGCCGCGATCGAAGCGGACAACGCCGGAGCGAAGGCCATGATCGTGACGAAGCTGCGCATCGGCGACGCCAACACGATGATGGCGGAGGGCGGCATTCAGGCGGCGGACAAGCCCAACGATTCCCCCGCCATCCACTTCCTTGATGCCTACGGCGGCGGTCACTTCGCGGCGAAGCGCGATCTGCTGTATAAGCTCGTCACGGAAGCTCCGGATGCCATCCAGTGGCTGTCCGAGCTGGGCGTGGAGTTCGACAAGGCGCCCGACGGCACGATGATCACCACCCACGGCGGCGGCACCTCCCGCAAGCGCATGCATGCGGCAAAGGACTACTCCGGCGCCGAGATCATGCGCACCCTGCGCGACGAGGTCCTGAACCGCGGCATTCCGGTCGTGGACTTCACCGCCGCCATCGAGCTGATCCTCGACCGGGAGGGACGCGCCGCAGGTGCCGTCCTCATGAATATGGAGACCCGTGAGCTGCTTGTCGCGCGCGCGAAGACCGTCATCATCGCGACGGGCGGCGCGGGACGCATGCATTACCAGGGCTTCCCGACCTCGAACCACTACGGCGCGACGGCGGACGGACTGGTGCTGGGCTACCGCGTAGGCGCGAAGCTCCTCTATGCCGACACCCTGCAGTATCACCCGACCGGAGCCGCGTTCCCCGAGCAGATCTTCGGCGCGCTTGTCACCGAGAAGGTGCGCTCCCTGGGCGCGAAGCTCATCAACCGTGAGGGTCAGGTCTTCATGCATCCGCTGGAGACGCGCGATGTATCCGCAGCGTCCATCATCCGCGAGTGCACCACGCGCGGCATGGGCGTGGACACCGGCTCGGGCAAGGCCGTGTGGCTCGACACGCCGATGATCGAGATGATCGGCGGCGAGGGCACGATCATGCGCCGCATCCCGGCCATGTACCGCATGTTTGCCAAGTACGGCATCGACATCCGCACGGAGCCGATCCTTGTATATCCGACGCTGCACTATCAGAACGGCGGTCTGGATATCACGCCGAACGGTCAGACGACGCAGGTGGAAAACCTCTTCGTCGCAGGTGAGGCAGTCGGAGGCATTCACGGACGCAACCGTCTGATGGGCAACTCCCTTCTGGACATCATCGTCTTCGGCCGCAATGCGGGCCGCAATGCCGCCGGAGCTTCGAAGAGTGTGAAGGCCGCTCCGCTGACGCTGGAGCACATCACGAAGTTCGAGCAGACTCTGGCGGAGGCCGGCATCGAAACCGACCTCGTTTCCCCGAAGCTCCTGCCCAACTACACCAACCGCCCGTCGATCTAAAACGGCAGATAAAGGAAGTGCACGATTATGACTCCCGAACAGTTACAGACTCTGACCGATGTCATGGAGGCCATCACGATCCTGTGCTTTGGTCTTTCGTGGCCGATTTCCATCCGCAAGTCCATTGTTTCCCGCACGGCAAAGGGCAAGAGCCTCTTCTTTGAGCTCTTCCTGCTCTTGGGCTACGCCGTCGGCATCGCCCGCAAGGGCATCCAGCTGGCACACGGCAGCTCCGGCTTCATCTTCTTCCTGAGCGCCATCTTCTATGTGCTGAACTTCATCGAGATCAGCATTGACGTGGCTCTCTATCTGCGCAACAAAAAGCTGGACGAGGAGCGCGACCGCGCCGCTGCGAGCAAGTAAATCCTTGTGAAAAGCATACGAAAACAGACGGGAAAATCCCGCCTGTTTTCGTCGTTTATACGGCTTTACAAAGCCACGCACGCTGTGGTAGAATGACTGCAATGCGATGAAGGAGACAAGTAGCCCCCGATTTTCGGTTTTCCGCACAGAGAAGCGTCCGTTTTTTGGTGAAAGGACGGCAAGGAAGCCCGGGGATGCGAATACACTCACGGAGCAGCGGCCTGAAAGTCATGAGTAGGGTTCGACGGGTGCGCCCGGTACAGCGCGGAGTGTCTGGTCATTCGCGTCCGCACACTCGCCGAGGAGCCTTCCCCTCCAGCAGGGGAGAGACCGTGAGGTAAAGGCTCGAGTCAGAGGTGGTACCGCATGAAAATGCCCTCTGCTTCCCGCAATCGGGATGGCAGAGGGCTTTTTGGTGTCCTTATACGCGAAAATCAAGAAAAAGGAGAGCAATTCCCATGCAGATTTACGAAGAGCTGAAGGCGCGCGGACTGATCGCGCAGGTGACGAATGAGGAGGAAATCCGCGAGCTGGTCAACGCCGGAAAGGCGACGTTCTACATCGGCTTCGATCCCACGGCGGACTCCCTGCATGTCGGACACTTCATGGCGCTGTGCCTGATGAAGCGCCTGCAGATGGCGGGCAACCGTCCGGTCGTGCTTGTCGGCGGCGGTACGGGCTATATCGGAGACCCCTCCGGACGCACCGATATGCGCAGCATGATGACCCCCGAGACGATTCAGCACAACTGCGACTGCTTCAAGCGTCAGATGGAGCGCTTCATCGACTTCGGACCGGATAAGGCCATCATGGTGAACAATGCCGACTGGCTGCTGTCCTTAAACTACATCGAGCTTCTGCGCGAGGTGGGCGCGTGCTTCTCCGTCAACAACATGCTCCGCGCCGAGTGCTACAAGCAGCGCATGGAGAAGGGACTGTCGTTCCTGGAGTTCAACTACATGATCATGCAGAGCTACGACTTCTACTACCTGTTCCAGCACTACGGCTGCAACATGCAGTTCGGCGGAGACGATCAGTGGTCGAATATGCTGGGCGGCACGGAGCTCATCCGCAGAAAGCTGGGCAAGGACGCCCATGCGATGACCATCACGCTGCTTTTGAACTCCGAGGGCAAGAAGATGGGCAAGACGGCCTCCGGCGCCGTGTGGCTCGACCCGAACAAGACCACGCCGTTTGAGTTCTATCAGTACTGGCGTAACGTCGGCGACGCGGACGTGCTGAAGTGCATCCGCATGCTGACCTTCCTGCCGCTGGAGCAGATCGACGAGATGGATTCCTGGGAGGGCGCCCAGCTCAACCGCGCCAAGGAAATTCTGGCCTATGAGCTTACGAAGCTCGTCCACGGCGAGGAGGAGGCCGCGAAGGCTCAGACCGCGGCGCATGCGCTCTTCGCCGGCGGCGGAGACGACTCCGACATGCCGACGACGGAGCTTGCCGACGTGCCGGAGAGCGGCATGGGCATTCTGGAGCTTCTGGCCGCGTGCGGACTTGCCGCGTCCAAGAGCGAGGCGCGCCGCCTCGTCGCGCAGGGAGGCATCGCCGTTGACGAGAAGAAGATCGATGACGTGAACGCCGTTGTGCCGCGCGATGCGCTTGCCGCGGGCGTAAAGATCCGCAAGGGCAAGAAGGTCTATCACAAGGCGGTCATCAAGTAAAATTTTCCCCTTTTGTACCTGCAAATAAAGAAGCCCCCGGAACTCCCATGGGGGGCGGCAGCGCATCGAAAAAAACGCTGCCGCCCCCCGG
>CAVGLF010000132.1:0-5014 GCA_963630045.1 Butyricicoccaceae bacterium
GGGGCTTGCGATGTCCTTCCCTCAAAAAATGTGCGAAAAAGTATTGACATAACCTCAGCGGCAATCACGAGCATGGCCTCGCGGATTAAAGACTATGATTTGAAAACGCGATCCTGTGGGAACTTATATCCCCTGCAGGATCGCGTTTTGCGTGCAAAATTACGGGTTTGTTCCTGAAATTGCGTAGCGGCAGCAACATG
Organism: Butyricicoccaceae bacterium; assembly: GCA_963630045.1. GTDB lineage: Bacteria > Bacillota > Clostridia > Oscillospirales > QAMX01 > JAAZKA01. The sequence continues at coordinate 201 of CAVGLF010000132.1, forward strand.
AATACTGAAGATTAGAACGACTATTATTTACTTGCGTCTTTTTTTGAATTCCTTCTGGCCGCGGATCGTGCCGCCGTCGCACAGAATATCCACGCCTGCCAGATAGCCGTTGCGCTCATCAGCAAGCGCGGCGATGGCAAAACCGAGCTCCTCCGGTTTTCCCATGCGACCTTCACAGGAGGTGGCCAGCATATGCCCGCCATAAGGGGATTCCAAATTGCCCATGTCGGTAGCGATCAGGCCGGGAGACAGTGACACCACGCGGATTCCCTTGGGACCGAAGTCAAAGGCAGATTTTGCTGCATACCACATTACAAAATTCTTGGAGATCGCATAGGCCAGACCGTTTTTCCGGTAAGCGTCTTTAATCATGCCTGTCATTTTCAGAGCCTTTTTGAAAAAGAGCGCTTCATTCGTTTCGGCAAGCGGATACGCCTTCTTGGGCAGCAGGAATTCCGGCATACTGTAGGCAGACATGGACGCAATATCTACAATGACGCTGCCTGCGTGCATCCGCCCGGAAAATTCCAGGTTGACATACACGGTACCCAGGGCATTGATGCGCAGAAGATCCTCCGGCGTTACGTTCATGGCCGGGGACACACCCGCTGCATGGATCACGTTGGTGATCTCGCCCAGTCCGGCGGCGTACTCTGCCAAGGCTTTTACACTGTCCCGCTTGGAGGTATCGCAGCTTTTGGCATGGGCTTCAAAGCCCAGCGCCTTCAGTTCTTCCACGGCCTTGGTCAGCTTGCTCTCGGTGCGGCCGGATACCACGATAATGTGATCTTTAGGCATAAACTTGGCAGCCGCCAAACCCATGCCGGAACCGCCGCCGGTCACTACACAAACCTTACTCATTGTAAAACGCCTCCTTAAAATTGATTTTCCGCCTGGTCTTATTTCTCCGTTTGTTCACACGCCCATGCGACGGCTTTGCGCTTTTGCAGGTCGCCTTGCAGCATGGCGAGGTCTTCACCGAGAAAACGCCTGAGCTCTGCGACGGTGGTATTCTGACGCCGGGCGATCTCTGCAGCTTCGGCTTCCAGCTCTTCCCGTGACACCGGGAAGGGCTGCGCGGCCATGATCTCACGCAGGACGAGCGTTTCCTTGGCCCTACGTGCTGCCTCCGCCTGCAGCGCTTCCATTTTCTCGTTCAGCTCCGTCTGCGGGGAAAGGTGCATTGCGGAGCCGGTCAGCATCTCATATTGTATGCGCTGCTTCTCCTCAAGAATCAGCAGCTGAAGCTCGTTTTCAATCGCCTCCTGCGGAACGGTCAAAGGATATTGTTCCGCATATTTCGAAAAAAGCAGTTCCTGTGTCATTGCACCGTCACGCCTCCTATTCCCGGCCGTTCCCGGTGATGCAGGCTTCCGTCGTCAGCATACTTGCGCTCACGGACAGGGCGCTTTGCAGCGCCGTGCGCGTCACTCGCACCGGGTCGAGGATTCCGGCCTGCACCATATCCGTAAATCGGTCCGCACCCGCGTCATAGCCCATAGATTCCGACAGGCCGCGCAGCTTCGCTACGATCGTGCTTCCGTCCCGGCCGGCATTTTCCGCGATCTGCCGCACCGGTGCTTCCAGCGCGTGCATGACCGCCAGTGCGCCGCTTTTTTCATCTCCGTGCAGCGCGGATGCGCAGCTTCTAACTGCCGGTATGAGCCGTACCGGCGCCGTTCCGCCGCCCGGTACAACGCCCTCCTGCTGCGCCGCCTGCGCGGCATGGACGGCATCCTCCAGACGCAGTTTCCGCTCCCACAGTTCCGTCTGCGTCTGTCCGCCTGCGTGAATGATCGCCACGCCGGATGAGAGCTGCGCAAGGCGCTCCCGATGGCGCTTGCGGTTAAATTCATAGTCCTCGTTCGCGGCCAGATACCGTAGCTCTCGCACACGGGCCTCCACGGCAGCTTTGTCGCCGCCCGGGCCGGAGATCACGGTCTGCCGCTGCGTGACGCGCACCTGCGCCGCCGTGCCGAAGTCCTCACGTTTCACGCTGCGCAAATCCATACAGAGTGCTTTTTGGAAAAAAGTTGCGCCGAGCTGCACCGCCAGATCCTCCATGCGCCAGCGGCGGCCGTCACCGTAAAGCGGCGCTTCGATGCAGACAATCTTGATATCGCCGTCCATATCTGTGCGCAGGATGGTGCTGCGTGCATCGCCGCTCAGGCCTTCGCAAATGATGAGCAGGTCATATCCGTCCTCCGCGCAGGCGATCAGCGCCGGCAATATCTCCTGCACGTTGTCGAGCTTGCTGTCGCAGAGCAGAATACGCGCATCATTCAGCTCGGCGGCGGTCTTCAGTTCGTCCGTTGTCATTTCAGGTGCAAGGAAGCCGCGTTCAAGCACGATTCCCTGCCGGATTTCTACCGTGGTCTCCTGTTTCTGTCCGTCATCGACTGTCACGACGCCCTCCCGGCCGACTGCAAAGCACGCCTGCCCGACAAGCCGGGCAAGCGCTTCATCCTGACAGGAAACTGCCGCGACCTGTGTCAGCGCTTCTTCGCTCTCCACCGGACGCACGAGCTTTTGCAAGGCTTCGCAGGCTGCGTGTCCTGCGGCTTCTACGCCGCGGCGCAGCGCCATTGCGTCCGCGCCCGCGCATCGCAGTCGCAGCAGTTCATGCAGCAGATCCTGCGCCAGCACGATCGCGGTCGTCGTGCCGTCTCCGGCCTCGGTATTCGTTTTCTCTGCTGCCTGCCGCAGAAGCTTCGCACCGGCATTCTCTCGCGCGTCCGGCAGGACGATCGATTCCGCGATGCTTGCGCCGTCGTTCGTGATGAGCACCGGCGCGCCGCTTCCCGCGCGGTCGGAGAGTTTTGCTCCCTGTGCGTTTCTTTTCTGATACAGCGCAACGTTCCGGCCTTTGGGACCGAGCGTAACCTTGACCGTGTCCGCAAGCTGATCTGCGCCGCGCAGCAATTTCATGCGTGCCTCTGTCTGAAACGTAATTTGCATGGTTCGTCCTCTTTTATTTCAAAAGGTAGCTATGTACCTGATAATGTTCAATAATTCTTATTGATCTTTGCCAGCAATTCCCCGCGGGAATTGACCTTCAGTTTTTTATAGATATTGGATATATGACGGTTGGTCGTCGGTACGGTAATATGAAGAATATGTGCGATATTGGCCGCAGCCAGTCCCTGCCGCAGCAGGTTCAGCACCTCGTTTTCCCTCGCAGTCAACAGCTGCGTTTCCATTTTTCCGCCATCTGTTTTTGCCGATACGCCGAACAGGAGCCGATGGTACGGATTGAGCAGCTTTCTGACCGCACGGATCAGCTCGATTTCATCCTCAGAGAACGGCGCGGAGGTCAGGCGGTCAAACGCAATGATCGTCCGCACGCTGCCCGTTCCGTCGCGCAGTGGAAAGCCGAGCGAGCTGACCAGATTTCGCGGACGAATATAGTCCGGGATGACCTCGGTGGAGTTCTCGAATTTCCATCTGTGGACATACACATCATCCAGATGGTCCAGATCGCGCTGCGTAATCCCGTACATCCCGCGATCTGCATGAGAGTAATAGTTCAGGTACAGGTTCATCCATTTGGGATTGATGTTATACAGATAATAATCCTCCAGCTTTTGCCTTCCATCCAGATAGAACAGGAGCGCTTCGTCAAAATCGACCATCTTTCGGATCTCCTGCAAAAAGCTGATCGTGAAGCTGCGAACGTCACTGAATTGGCAACACTGCACTGCAAGATTATAAATATCCTTCCATGGAAGTTCTCTTAACGCCATACACTTCGTCCTCCTGCTGTCTTTTTTCAGTATAACAGATTTTACGGAAAAAGGGAACGACAAATTGGAGGAGCCGGAGCCCCGCTGACAATCAAAGCAGGACTCCGGCTTACGGAACTTCCGGATCAGATATTCCTCAGAACTTTTCGAGTGCGTTCATGAACTTATCCAGTTCGGCAGCATCCATGTGATAGCCGTGCTTTTCTTCCGGATAGATATGCTCACGGACTTCTTCTGCCCAGTTCATATAGGCTTCGACTGCAAACGGGAAGAACTCGCCGTAAGCCTTTGCGTGGGAGGCAGGCTTCGGCATCATGCCGAAGGTATCGAAGTCGACCATTTCGCAGCCGTCCGCCGCGCCGCCGGCGGCGATGGAGATGACGGGAACGCGCAGCTTCTTGGCGATGGCGTTCGTGACCTCGATCGGCGTCAGCTCGATGGTCATGGCCATCATGCCGTTTTCCTGATACTCGTAGCCCATCTTGAACACTTCCATGGCGCTCTCGGCAGTCTGGCCAAGGCGTTTATAGCCGCCCTGACGGCTGGTCTGCCAGCCGGACAGTGCGCCGATGTGGCCGAACACAACCAGATAATTGTCCGCCATGTACTTGAGCGTCTCGTTCGTGATGCCCATGGGCAGCAGGGAGTCCGCGCCGCAGTTCATGTACAGAGCGCCGTTGGCGACGGCCGCTTCCTTGGAAGCGTAGGTCGGGGTCTGCATATAGAAGTTGATGTGGATGGTCTTCGCCGCGTTACGGACGCACTTGATCCAGTAAGGCGCAAGCTTGATCTGCATTTCGGGATCGGAGCCGTCGCCGGGAACGGTCAGACGGCAGATATCGACATCGGCCATCTCAGCGGCCATGGTCCAGAACTGATCACGGGGGCCCGGGCACATCTGGACGATGGGCGTACCCTCGTCCTTGAGCTTCTGCAGATAGTTGATGGTCTTGCGGCCTTTCTGCATTCTTGAGGTTTTGACATCAGCTTTATCAGCCATATTCTGTACTCCTTTTCCTTATTATTTTTTGAAAACTCAGGCGTCCAGCGCGTCGAGCTTTGCGCAGATAT
>CAVGLF010000133.1:0-4863 GCA_963630045.1 Butyricicoccaceae bacterium
GAAGCTCGAAGCGGGCCGGAATGTGCTCGAACAGCGAGCGGACAGCGGAAATGCGGCTCATATTGCCGGAAAAGATGAAAAACGCCGCAAAGGTGGCAAGCAGCGGATAATCAACGCGCGCAAGAGCCTTTCGATCGAGAAGGAGCATGGCGATGAGGATGACGAGTCCTCCGACGGTATAGGGGATGACGCGGAAGACCATGATGATGCTCAGGGCGAAGAGGCAAAGATAGGCGGCGGTGCGCAGCTTCGGCAGCTGCACGTCCTCGTCCGCAAGGGTCAGCGGCTCGCCCGGCAGGAAGCGGCAGCACAGAAGGATGAGCGCGACGGCGAGTGCGAAGTCGGGGAACATGATGCGCATAAACTCGGCCGTCGGGATGGAGAACTTCGTGTACAGATAGAGATTCTGCGGATTGCCGAAGGGCGTGAGCATACCGCCGAGGTTGGCCGCGATGTTCTGCAGGATGAAGACGAAGGCCATATGCCGTTCCTTGCCCGTCATATGAAGGACGAGGTAGCCCAGGGGCAGGAAGGTGAGAAGCGCCATGTCGTTGGCTATGAACATGGAGCCGATGAAGGTCACGCAGACGAGTGCGGTCACGGCACTGCGCAGGGTGGAAAAGCGGGCGACGATCCGGCGGGCGAGGATGGTAAAGAAGCGGATGTTGCGCAGTGCGCAGACGACGGCGAGAGTCGAAAACAGACAGGTCAGCGTCTTCCAGTCGATGTAACCGGCGTACCCGGCATCCGGCGGCACGATACAGGAGGTCACAGCCGCCGCCGCGACTGCCACAAGGAGAACGGGATTTTTCCGGACGAAATCTGCGATGCGGGGAGAAAATCTGTGATTTCTCAGGGCAATGGTTGCCATCGTGAGCATGACCTCGTTTCATTAAAAAAAGACTGTCCGCCCGCGGTATTTTTCGCGGACCAGGAAAGAATACGGCATTTTGCGGACTTTGTCAAGCGGAAAAGCAGATGAAAAAACATCCGTTGACAGGGCAACTTTGCACGTGTTACAATTGGGGAAAAGGAAGTATATTTTTGGGAGGGGAGGATATCCGTCATGAAAAAGGACTTTGCGGTTTCCGGGCTGCACGTCGGCGAGCACAGCTTCGTTCCCGAGCAGCTCACACGGGAGTTTGAGGCGCGGGGCATCGACCGGCTGAGCTTTCTGACCATCCGTACGCGCCGCGATCCGGTTGAGGAGCGATATTTCTGCGAATGGGCACGCTGGTGCCGGGAGCACCGCGTTTATTTCATGTTCCTGTATACCATTCAGCAGGCGCCGCCCGGACGCGAGAGCCAGCTGACGCCCGAGATTGTGGCGCGCATCCGGGACATCGCGGGCGAGTACTTCCTGGGCGATCAGATCGGCGAGGTCGGCTCCGTGCTGGCGGCGACGCCCCGGGGCTACCACGGGCCGGATCACGTCGGAATGACGCAGAATCTGCCCGATATGCGCAGCTGCCGCGACGAGTTCCTGCGCCGGATGCGTGTGTATACGGACATCGACCGCAGGCTCGGGATGCCTCACATCGCCTGCGTCGAGGCGACGGCGCTTTTGCGCTATACGCTGGAGGCCGGCTGCGATCTGCCGCTGCTGGAGATGATGCCGGGAGATCCGGAGTTCCTCATATCTCTGCTGCGCGGCTGCGCGAAGGCGTACGACACGCCGAGCTGGGGCACCTACATCGCTCATGAGTGGTACGGAGGGCTGCGGCATGAGGATCCGCTGAAGCGGCGCAGACTGAGTGCGGCGTACCGCTACGCCTATCTCGCGGGCTCCCACATCCTCTGCCTGGAGTCCGGCGACGAGCGCATTCAGAGCTATGGCATGGACTTCCCGCAGGACAGCGAGCTGTGCCGGGATTACCGCCGCGAGCTGCGCGCGTATGAGGAGAGGCTGCGAAGCCATCCCCGCCCGGCGGCGGAGCCCGAGGTGCGCGTCGCCTTCGTCTACGGCAACCTCGATGCCTTCACGAGCTGGCAGGGCGGCTGCGTCTGGGGGCAGTACGACCGCGAGGAGTGGAGCTACGGCGAGGCGGAGTGGTCCTGGCGCATTCTCGAAAAAATCCGGCACGGCCGTTCGTGGCAGGAAATCGAAAATTACGGGGACGAGGATCTGTCCGCGGCTCCGGGATACGGGCTCTACGACGTGATTCCCGCGACGGCGGATGCAGAGCATCTGGCGCCCTATGACGTCGTAATCTTTGTCGGATGGAATACGATGACGCCCGAAATTGCCGGAAATCTGCGTGCCTATGCCGAGGCGGGGGGACGCGTCGTGCTCACCGCCGCGCATCTGAACACGAACGCCGCGCGCGACGGCCTCTTCCTGCCGCTCCCGGAGGCACAGACGCTTACGGGATGCCGGATCACCGGCACGACGCGCGTGAACACGGGCGTGAAGTTCATCCGGGAGAGCATGGACGAGAGCATCCGCTATCCGTACGTCCGCCCCGGCTGCGGCAGTGACCCGATTCTCGCCTCCGGAAGCCGCACGGTCTGCGAGACGGAGCCGGAGACGGCGGTTCCCGTCGCGGTCTATCATGACGCAGCTCGCCCTCCCCGGGGAGGGGAGCTCCCCGCCGTCCTCGAAAACCGCGTGGGACGCGGCGTGGTCACACTCATCACGGCGGCTCAGTATCCCGGAAGCGGTGCCGTGTGGCCGCTATACGAATGCATCGTGCGCGAGCAGCTCACGGCGAGCCACCGGCGCTGCCCCATCCATGTCCTGGCGCCGGACAGTCTGCGCTTCTCGGTCTGGCATGCGCAAAAAGGGGATGCGGTCTGCCTGCTCAACACCGACCTGACGAATCCCGTCATCGCGCGTGTCCGTGCCTACGGCGAGGAGCGTACACTGACGATTCCGCCCTGCGGACTCGAGTGGACGGAGTTTCAAAAGCCGTGATCATATGACTATACATATAACCTGCGAGTCCCCTGCTGCATTATTGCGGCGGGGGACTCGTGCACTGTATTCGGGGGGGGTTTGAGGAGCCCATTTCCCCCCTTGTTTTTCGTCCGGGTGTGTGGGAGAGAGAGAGAGCAGTCCCCCCGGCCGTCCGCGTTTTCATATAAAAAATCCCCCGGTCGTCCGAGCAAAAAACGCGGACGACCGGGGACACGGGGCAAAGGATGAAAGACTTACGCCTTCGGGCCTGCTGCGACGAGCGCACGTCCGGCCTCGTTGCCTTCGTACTTGGCAAAGTTCTTGACAAAGCGGGAGGCGAGGTCGCAGGCCTTCTTCTCCCACTCGGAGGCATCGGCATAGGTGTCGCGCGGATCGAGGATGCCGGAGTCGACGCCGGGAAGCTCGGTCGGAACCTCGAAGTCGAAATGCGGGATCTTCTTCGTCGGAGCCTTCAGGATGGAGCCGTCCAGGATCGCATCGATGATGCCGCGGGTATCCTTAATGGAGATACGCTTGCCGGTGCCGTTCCAGCCGGTGTTGACGAGGTAGGCGCGGGCGCCGCTCATCTCCATCTTGCGGACGAGCTCCTCGGCATACTTCGTCGGATGCAGCTCGAGGAAGGCCTGACCGAAGCAGGCGGAGAAGGTCGGGGTAGGCTCGGTGATGCCGCGCTCGGTGCCGGCGAGCTTCGCAGTGAAGCCGGAGAGGAAGTAGTACTTCGTCTGCTCGGGCGTCAGGATGGAGACGGGAGGCAGAACGCCGAAGGCATCTGCGGACAGGAAGATGACGTTCTTCGCCGCGGGAGCGGAGGAAATCGGACGGACGATCTTCTCGATGTGATGGATCGGGTAGGAGACACGGGTGTTCTCGGTGACGGACTTGTCGGCGAAGTCGATCTTGCCGTCCGCATCGAGGGTGACGTTCTCAAGCAGAGCGTTGCGGCGGATGGCGTTGTAGATGTCGGGCTCGGACTCGCGGTCAAGGTTGATGACCTTGGCGTAGCAGCCGCCCTCGAAGTTGAAGACGCCGTTGTCGTCCCAGCCGTGCTCGTCGTCGCCGATCAGCAGACGCTTGGGGTCGGTGGAAAGAGTGGTCTTGCCGGTGCCGGAGAGGCCGAAGAAGATGGCGGTGTTCTGTCCGTCCATGTCGGTATTCGCGGAGCAGTGCATGGAGGCGATGCCGCGAAGCGGGAGGTAGTAGTTCATCATGGAGAACATACCCTTCTTCATCTCGCCGCCGTACCAGGTGTTGATGATGACCTGCTCACGGGAGGAAATGTTGAAGGCGACGCAGGTCTCGGAGTTCAGACCCAGTTCCTTGTAGTTTTCGACCTTGGCCTTGGAGGCATTGTAGACGATGAAGTCGGGCTTGAAATCCGCAAGCTCCTCCTCGGTCGGACGGATGAACATATTGGTGACGAAGTGCGCCTGCCAGGCGACCTCCATGATGAAGCGGATGGCCATGCGGGTGTCCTTGTTCGCTCCGCAGAAGGCATCGACCACGTAGAGCTTCTTGGCGCAGAGCTCACGCACGGCGATGTCCTTGACGGTCGACCAGACCTCTTCGGACATGGGGTGATTGTCGTTCTTGTACTCATCGGAGGTCCACCAGACGGTATTGCGGGAATTATCGTCGACAACGATGTACTTGTCCTTGGGGGAACGGCCGGTGTAGATGCCGGTCATGACATTAACAGCGCCGAGCTCGCTGACCTGACCCTTTTCATAGCCTTCCAGGCCGGGACGGGTTTCCTCTGCGAACAGAGCCTCGTAGGAAGGATTGTGGATGATTTCCGTCGTACCGGTGATACCGTATTGCTTCAGATCGATGACAGCCATTGTAGATACATTCCTCTTTCCTTATAAAGGTAGTAGGGCGCAGTACTCCAAAAAAAAGCGGGGGGGGGAAAAGCGCATCCCGTTCATTCGAAGTGACAGCGTATAAAC
>CAVGLF010000134.1:0-2909 GCA_963630045.1 Butyricicoccaceae bacterium
CGTCTGTGTGGGGGAGATTCGGGGGGAGACTGCCGTGAGGGCTCATACTTTTTCGGGGTCGGGGAGCACCCCGAACCCCTTTTCGCGCCTGTGCGGGGAGACTCGGGGAGCACCCCGCCCCCCTTCTTTTTCGTCCGGGAGTGCCGCGAATACGGGAGGGCTTTCGGGGTCGGGGGAAACCCCCGAACCCCCTTTTTCGCGCCTGTGCGGAAGACTCGAGGGAAACCCCGTACCCCCTTTTCGCGTTTGCGTAGGGAGACTCGGGGGAGCACCCCGCCCCCCTCTTTTCGTCCGGGACTGCCGTACGCACGGGAGAGCTTCCCGGGTCGGGGGAACCCCCGAACCCCCTTTCTTTCGCGTCTGCGAGCCCCCCTTCGCGCGCAGCGACATGCCTTCGCGCCCGGGGGCGGCGTCAGAGCATGCTGTCCAGTCGGATGATCATGCAGAGCTGGATGGCTGCCGCGTCCAGAAGCCCTTCGATGCTGACGACTTCGTCCGGCTGATGGGCGCCGCCGTGTCCGACGGGCAGCGCGAACGGGCAGGGATGCGGCGTCGAGTCTCCGATGCCGTAGGACCGCTCGAGATACCGCCCGTAGGTGCCGCCTGACTGAAGCTGGCTGTGGACGTCCCCGCTGCCCGTGCACTGTGCATAGACCTCCTCCAGCGCCAGGACGAACGGATCGTCTGCGGGCTTTGAGTAGCCGGCCTTGTTCTCATGGAGCCTGTACTCCCATCCCTGCTCCCGTGCCGCGCTCTGAATTTTTGCCAGCATCTGCGCGTCATCCACACTCGTGCCGTAGCGCACGTCAAACGAAAGCGCCAGCCGTCCGTCCTCGAGCCGCGCCATGCCGTTGGCACAGGTCAGCTTCCCGAAGTCCGGATCATCGTTCTCAATGCCGAAGCCAAAGCCGCAGTAATCCGCAAGGAAGCGCTCTGCCGAGCTCAGCGTCTCCCGATCCTCCTCCGATACGCCCTCCGTCCCCAGAAGCGCACGGATCAGAAGCAGCATGGCATTCACGGAATCCTCCGGATGCGCCGCGTGGCGCGCAACGCCCGTGGCCGTGACATGCGCTCCGCCTTCGCAGGAGCGGACGGCAAGCCCCGGAGCCTCTCCCGGCACCGCGTTCACATCCGCCTCCACACGGCTGAGCACCATATTGTATGCCTCTCCTCCGAAGAGGCTCTTCAGGCACTGAAGCCGTCTGTTCGAAACGAGCCAGAAGCGCAGGATGCCCTTTTCACCCCGGAAGACCGGGAAGCCCGAGTCCGGTACGAGCGAGACCTCGGGCATCGGCTGCTCTGCACGGAATGCGCAGATGTCCCGCATCCCCTCCTCCTCCTCAGAGCCCGTGAAAAACTGCACCCGGCTCCGCAGGGGAATCTTCAGCTCGCGGATCGCGCGCGCCGTCAGAAGGGAGGTCACAATCGCGCCCTTGTTGTCGCTTACGCCCCGTCCCAGGAAGAAGCCGTCCTTTTCCAGCATATGAAACGGCTCCGTGTACATCCATCCGTTTCCCGCAGGCACGACGTCGCTGTGGGCAAAGACGCCTATGCAGCGCTCCCCCGCTCCGACTGTCGAGAGGAGATAGCCGGAATCCGCGTACAGCCGTGTCTCAAAGCCGCTTTCCTCATACAGGCTCTGCGCCGTGCGCAGCGCCCGCGCGCAGCTTTCCCCGAACGGAGCGCCGGGGCGGGGCTCGGACTTTACCGACGGCACCTCCACCAGCCTCCCGAGGCTTTTCGCAAGGTACTCCCTCTGCTTCTCCATCCAGCACCGAATCTCTGCATATTCCATCGTATTGTACAAAACGCTCCTTCCTGCCTTATTTTGCTTATTTTCCGTCTGGGCGGCAGCCGGTCGTGCTTTTTTTAGATGAAATGCGCGTCTGCCGCTCCGGTACTTTTTTCATTATAGCATGCGGTATATCTGAAATCAAGCACAAAAGAGCACTTGTCAAATACGGGTTTTTTGTGCTATAATGGGAAATGCGGTTGGGGCGGGAGCTTTTTTGACTCGTGTCCTTACCCAGAGCAGGTATAATAAGGATTCCTGACTACAGTGAGGCCCCGTGGGGGTGAGGAGCTTATGGATCTTGAACGCATTCACGGCATCGTGCGCGAGGCCATGGTACACCGCAGCAGCCATCCGTGGAAGGAGCCCGGCAACAAGTTCTACCACGGCGAGCGCACGGCCGTTCTGGCCTGCCGTCTGTACGAGGCTCTCTTCCCCGCGGAGCCCTTCGACCGGGATGTTCTCACCGCTGCGGCGTGGCTGCACGATCTGCGCAACGGCGAGGAGCATCATGAGGAGCTGGGAGCACAGGACGCCCGCCGTCTGCTGGAGCCCTGCTGCACTTCGGAGGAGCTTTCGGACATCGCGCGCATCATCCTCCGTCACGATGACCGCAGCTCCCCCAGATGCGAATTTTCACGGGAGGAGCTTGTGCATCAGGATGCCGATCTGCTCGACCACTTCGGCTGCTATGATATCTGGATGGATTTTCTCTACTCGGGCTACCGGCGCGAGACGCCCGGCGATGCCGTGCGCAATGTCCGCAGCAATCATAAAAGAGTGCTGGATTACTGGAGCGAACGGTTGAATTACGCGCTTTCCGTCCGCATTTTCCACGAAAAGATGGACTACATCGCCTCCTTCTTCGACCGCTTCGCGCTGGAGCTTGAAGGCGGGGTCGCGGACTGGGACGAGCTGCTGCGCACGACGCCCGACCTCATCGGAGACCGGGCACGCGGCTGCGGCTTATCCCGGGAGGGCAGCGGGCTTTGACGATTCATTCCTCTGTCGGGCGCAATATCGGCCATGAAATACATTTTTCAGGAGGAGTGCTTCTGTGAATACGCTTCCCACCGAAATCTTTTCCGGATACTGGAACACGGGACATGTACAGGGC
>CAVGLF010000134.1:2919-4796 GCA_963630045.1 Butyricicoccaceae bacterium
GGAGTATATCTACTATTCCTTCACCACCGTGCTGGTCAAGACCGACCTGCAGGGGCATCTGATCGGAACGGCGGAGGGGCTGGTCGGACATCTCGGGTGCCTCGATTTCTGCGACCGGGACGGCTGTGTCTACGGCTCTCTGGAGTACAAGCAGGACGAAATCGGTCAGGGCATTCTCCGCAGTCTCGGCTCGGAGTCCCTGCCCGAGAGTGCCTTCTACATCGCGCGCTTCGACGGCTCGAAGATCACCCGTCCCGGCATGCATGCGGAGGCCGACGGCATCATGACGGCGGTCTATCTGCCCGAGGTCGTGCACGATTATCTGGGCACTGCTTCCGACGGGCACCCGCACATCCACGGCTGCAGCGGCATCGATGGACTGTGCTTCGGCCCCGAATTCGGCTCACCGGACGGAAAGCTGTTCCTGCACGTGGCCTACGGCGTCTACGGCGATACCTCGCGCCGCGACAACGACTGTCAGGTCATCCTCTCCTATGACCCGGATGCGCTGGAGCCCTGCTTCCGTCCGCTCGTGCAGGAATCCCCGCATCACTCCGGGGACATGCCCTATGCGCACAAATACTTCGTCCGCACCGGGAATACCACCTACGGCGTGCAGAACCTGGAATACGATGCCTTCACAGGCAACTGGTTTCTGGCGGTCTACCCCGGCACAAAGCCCGAATTTCCGAACTATCCCTTCTTCATCGTCGACGGTCATCAGACTCCGCAGATCTGCCCTCTTCCGGGAGACCCCGACGGAACCTGCGTCGAGATGCTCTCTCTGCTGCCGCAGGGACTTTCCCACGCCTCCGGCGTATACGGCTGGGAATTTCCGCACGGAGATACCGGGCTTTTCGCGCTGGACGACGGGCGGTACTATATCTCCGAAAGCGGACGCACGTCCGCAGGGACGGAATACAGCCGCGTCTCCCTCTGGAAATGGACGGGGCTGTCTCCGGCGCCCTTTGAGCGCATAACGGACAGGTGAACCCTTTTTTCCCCCCTCGCCGGCCGCCGATATGCCTTTTTGCGTGCCGCGCCCTGCCAAATTCGGCATAGCAGCGCCTGCAGGATTTCATGCATTTTCCACTTTACGCGGGCTGTGAAATGTGGTATACTGACGTGTAAGGTAGCGTGTACCTTTTGCCATTTTTTTAACAGCTTTTCCATTCGCGGACTCAAACTTTGAAAGGAAGTTTTTCATCCATGTACAAAATCGTTCGAAAAGCCAAGCTGAACTCGACGGTGACGCAGATGGAAATTCTGGCTCCGCTGGTAGCCAAGAAGGCTCTTCCGGGTCAGTTCATCATTCTGCGTGTTGACGCCGAAGGCGAGCGCATCCCGCTGACCGTTGCCGGTTATGACCGCGACGAGGGTACCGTCAAGATCATCTTCCAGATTGTCGGTGCCACGACGGAAAAGCTCAACCATCTCGAAGCCGGCGACAGCATCGCCGATTTCGTCGGTCCTCTGGGCTGTCCCACGGAGACCGAGGGCGTGAAGAAGGTCTGCATCGTCGGCGGCGGCGTCGGCTGCGCCATTGCCCTTCCGGTCGCGCAGGAATTCCATCGTCTGGGCGTTGAGGTCACGAGCATCATCGGCTTCCGCAGCCAGGACATCGTCATCCTTGAGGATGATTTCCGCGCCTGCTCGGACAACATGATTCTGATGACCGACGACGGCTCCTACGGCCGTCACGGCAACGTCACCGTTCCGCTCCGCGAAATGCTGGAGGCCGGCGAGCACTTCGACCGTGTCATCGCCATCGGACCCGTGATCATGATGAAGTTTGTCGTTGCTACCGCCCGTCCCTTCAACGTGCCCGTCACCGTCTCCATGAACCCCATCATGATCGACGGCACCGGCATGTGCGG
>CAVGLF010000135.1:0-4698 GCA_963630045.1 Butyricicoccaceae bacterium
GGAGTGCCCCGCACCCCTTTTCCGGCGCGGGGAGTGCCTCGCACCACCTGCGGCTTTTATGCGCGGGCGTATATCCAAAGCCGTTGTTTTTGATGCGGGGAAGTGCCTCCGCATTCTTTTTTATGCGCGGAAGTGCGCCTCAGAGCCTTTTTTTCGGAGCGGGGGAGTGCCCTGCATCCGCTGTTCTGCATTCCTGAAGGACAGCTTCAGGATACATTATACAGCGTATGCTCAGTCTTGACAATGAAACGTTTCAATGAATCTCCTGCCCGGTTTCACAAAAATCATTGACATCGGTGACGAATAATGGTTAAAATATAGGAGAAAAGCAGTGAATTGCAGAGGGCTGCGCATGGATTGGGGCATTGCCCGACCGCCGCCCCGGAGAAAGCCTTCATTGCTTTGCATGCCGGACGCAACACCTTCCTTATTATGAGGAAAGGTAAAACGAATCTATAGTCATAAGGAGTGCATTACCATGGCAGAACACGGTTCCATCAGAATCCCGGATCAGGAGTACAAGGAAAGAGTCGGGAAGGCTGCGGCTCTGCTGCGCCGCGACAACCTCGATGTGATGTTTGTCAACTCCACCGAGTCCGATTACGCCAATGCCCGCTACTTCAGCGGCTACTGGCCGGTTTTCGAGCGCAGCGGCGTTGCAATCTCCGCGGCCGGAGATGCGGCTCTGCTCGTCGGCCCCGAAAGCGAAGCCTTCGGCGGCGACCGCAACAAGCTCGATAAAATCTTTGTCCTCCGCGAGTACAGAGAGAGCGCCAACCCCGAGTACCCCGAGCTCCACTGCAACACCTTCCCCGAGGTCCTGAAGGGCATCGGCGTCAGCGGCAGCAAGATCCGCATCGGCGTTGCGAGCTTCCTCGATACCTCCATGGTCATCTACAACGGCATCCGCGAAGCCTTCCCCGAGGCTGAGATCGTCGATGCCGGCCACATCATGACCGAGCTGCGCAGCATCAAGTCCGATGCCGAGGTCGCCTGCCTGAAGGAAGGCTACCGCATCGCCGAGCTTGCGACTCAGCAGGTTATCCGCGAGATCCAGCCCGGCATGACCGAGCTGCAGATGGTCGGCGTTGCCCAGCGCGTTGTCTACGAAAACGGCGCCGAGTACGAAGGCCTGCCGATGTACGTCTTCTCCGAGGCGTCCACCCGTCACTGCATCTCCCGCTCCAGCTACCGCAAGTTCAACAAGGGCGATATCGTCCAGCTGAACCTCTCCGCCAAGATCGACGGCTATTCCTCCTCCGTCGGCTTCCCGATCGTTCTGGGCAAGCTCGAAGGCCACAGAAGAGACGTCGTCCTGTTCGGCCGTCAGGCGCATCACTGGGTGCAGTCCCAGCTGAAGTGCGGCATGGCTGCCTCCGACATCGCGAAGATGGCGCATCAGTACTACATCGACAACGGCTTCGGCGAGAACTTCGTCTACGGCCCGCTGCACGGCACCGGCCTGTGCGAGGTCGAGGCTCCGTGGGTCGAGACCAGCTCCAACTACAACTTCAAGCCCGGCATGTGCTTCCAGATCGATACCTTCGCCGCCACCAACGAGTTCGGCGTGCGCTGGGAAAAGGGCGTCTGCATCCGTGAAAACGGCATCGAGGTCCTCTCCGGCAGCATCGAGAAGTTCTACGAGCTCGATTTCTAAAATACAGAGGAATCGGCTGTGGAAAGAAAACATGCGGATCTGATTTTAACCCATGCCTATCTTTTCACGATGGATGAGCGCCGCCGCATCATCGAGGATGCGGCGGTAGCCATCCTGGACGGAAGGATTGCGGCGGTGGGAAAGACCGATGCAGTCATGCGGGAGTACTCCGGACAGGTGCAGGACTGCCGCGGCGGCATTGTGCATCCCGGACTGATCGATGCCCATGAGCATCTGGCGTGGCATCTGGTGCGCGACATCGTGCCCGATACCTTCACCGTCCCCGAGGTCTGGGAAAAGTACGAGAACCCCATCACCCTCGCCATTCAGGGCGTGGATGAGGAATACAGTGCCCTTCTGGCAACCGCCGAGATGGCGGTCAACGGCACGACCTTCTTCGGTGATACCGGCGGCGCCCGCTTCACGGACTCCGTCTTCAAGGGCGCGAATGTCGTCGGCGTCAAGGGCTACACCAGCCACGGCATCAGCGACAACTACACGCCCGAGCTGAAGATCATGGAATATCCCTATGACAAGTGCATAGAGCTGTTCCGCTACGAGCTCGATCACTATAAGAGAAGCCGCACCCGTCCCGCCGGCGCGCACGTCGGTCTGCCGGGCATGGAGCATACCTCCGCGAAGCTCATGCAGGCCGGCAAGGAGCTTTCCCGCGAGTACGGCGTGCAGATGCAGGTGCATACCTGCGTGTATGAGTCCGAGATCGAGTGGTTCCGCAAGACCCACAACATGACCCCCATCGAGTGGCTGGATTCTCTGGGCGTGCTGGATGAGCATACGACTCTGGTGCATGTGATCCATGTGACCGACCATGATCTGGACATCCTTGAAAAGCGCAAGCCCTGCGTGATTCACTGCCCGGGCGCGTCCTTCCGCTACGGCCTCGGCGCCATGCGCGTCGGCCGCTTCAAGGAGATGCTCGACCGCGGCATCAAGGTCGCGCTTGGCACAGACTCCGGCAACTGGTGCGACGGGCTGGATATCTTCCAGCAGATGTACATGGCCTGCGTCGGACACCGCGAGGCGAAGGGCGAATACCCCGTCCTGACCCGCGAGGAGGTCTTCGAGATGGCGACCATCAACGGCGCGTATGCGCTGGGCGTCGGCGACGAATGCGGCAGCGTGGAGGTCGGCAAGGCGGCTGACCTCGTCATCCACTCCACGACCCGTCCCGAAATGGTCACCCCGCACTGCGAGCGCCTGATGGGCATGGTCTACTCCAGCGGCGCCCGCACCGTGAAGGATGTCCTGGTCGACGGCGAGTACATCGTCCGCGACGGCCGTACCACGAGGATCGACATGGAGACCATGGCGCCCGTGTTTGATGAAAAGCAGCAGGACATGCTCAACCGTATGGGATACAAAATGACCCGTTCCTGGCCTGTGGAGTAAGCGGCTCTGCGGGAAAAAGGACTCCTATGTCCCCGTGACGCCTTGAAAAATCCACGGAAGAATACGCGTCACGGGGACAATCTTATAACATACTCGCTCCCCGGGGGAGAGGGACACCGCCGCCCGGGGAGCCGTATACCCGAAGAGGAGAATAGCTATGGCACAGCTGAAAATTCGCGCCGAACTGAGATCCGTCAATCCGACGCATGAGGATACCTATAACCGTCACTACGACGACCAGGGCAACCTGATCGAGGAGAGAATTCTCTCGCAGGAGCAGGATTACGCCTCCGGCTTTTTCAAGCGCGTGAGCAGCGACAACGGACGCACCTGGAGCGAGTGGGAGACACTGTTCGATGACAAATCCCGCGGCCGCCGCGGCAAGATTCCGGGCAGCGCCGAGGGCGATGAGCTCCTGGGCGGCTACACGGACAGCACCGAGTTCACGCCTACGCTCTACGATCCCAAGAGCGGCTGCAAGGTCGGCATTTCCGGCTCCTTCTACTACATCAAGGGTCACGATGTGGGCTATTTCGATATCTGGGAAAAGGGCGAGGACAACCTGCACACGCATGCCTACTTCGGCTTCGAGCGTCCGGACGGCACGAGAGTCTGCCGCATGCTGGAGTTTGAAGAGGGCGGCGCGGACTTCGATCCTGAAAACCCCCGCAACCCCGCGTTCCTTGACAAGAACCGTGCGTACATCGAAAAGCTGGCCATCCTGCCCGACGGAGATCTGAGCTTCATCGTCTTCCCGACGGTCGAGCTTGCCTGCCGTCTTGCCCACGTGGATGTCAATACGATCTTCCCGTCCTGCCCGAAGCTGATGCATGCCCTCATGGTCGCGCGCGCGCACTGGAATGCCGAGAAGCAGGATTACGAGATCACCTATTCGAACCCGATCATCCTCTCCGATCTCCAGAGCTCCCGCGGCTGCATGGAGCCTCTGCTCACCGTACTGCCCAACGGCCGCTGGCTGCTCGTCTTCCGCGGCTCGCCCATGACGAGCGAGGTCTGGCACACGAGAACGAACAAGGGCACGCCCGGATTCAAGTGGTACACGGTTTCCTACGACGGAGGCCGCACCTTCGCTCCTCCGATGCCGTGGCACTTTGACACGCGCGAGGTCGTCTATTCCCCGGCGTCCATCTCCGGCTTCTTCCGCTCCTCGAAGAACGGACGGCTCTACTGGATCGGAAACTTCCTCCACGAGCCGTGGCTCATCCACGAGGGCGGCAACGCGCCGCGCTGGCCGCTTCAGATCTGCGAGGTCGACCAGGAGAACGGCTATCTGATCAAGGATACGCTGACCGAGATCGATACGCGCAGGGAGGGAGACACCTACTGGATGGAGCTTTCGAACTTCAACCTCCTCGAAAACCGCGAAACGCAGCAGCTTGAGCTCAGACTCACGAAGATCTGCCAGCATATGGAAAACTACGACAAATATGACTGGTATTCCGAAGCCTGGTGCTACTACATCGACTTTGATTGATTCTGCCTGCGCGGCTTCCCGCGGCAGAATTTCCCCGGCTCCCCCTCATTGCAAGCATCGGGAGGGGGAGCCAGGGTCTATCCTTTGTATCCCGCAGAGGAAAAACAGGCAACTTTTCGAAATGCCTGTATTGACT
>CAVGLF010000136.1:0-4549 GCA_963630045.1 Butyricicoccaceae bacterium
GCTGTCCGTCCGGGAAGACGTTCACCATTCGGTCAATGGAGTCGGCGGCGGAATTCGTATGAATCGTCGCGAAGACCAGATGTCCCGTCTCGGCGGCGGTCAGCGCCGTCTCGATGGTGGCAAGGTCTCTCATCTCGCCGATGAGGATGACGTCGGGATCCTCGCGCAGAATCGAGCGCAGACCGTCCGCATAGCTGCGCGTGTCCGTGCCGATTTCGCGCTGATTGATGATGCACTGATTGGGGGTATAGACGTACTCGATGGGGTCCTCAAGCGTGATGATGTGACCCTTTCGCGTACGGTTGATCCGATTCAGCAGAGCCGCCAGCGTCGTCGATTTGCCCGAGCCCGTCTCACCCGTGATGAGGACGATGCCGCTGCGGTACGAGGAGAAGTCTCCGATGACCTGGGGCAGATGCAGCTCCTCCAGCTCCGGGATGTGGTCGGACAGGATGCGGATCGCCGCCGATACCGAGCCCTTCTGCCTGAAGAGGTTCACACGGGTGCGCGCTCCGCACAGGAACGAGTGCGCAAGATCGATTTCTCCGATGCGCTCCATCGCGTCGTACTGCGCGCCCGCAATCGACCGGGCATACGCCTCGCAGTCCGCATGCGTCAGCGGCTCCTCCGTCAGATTCGTGATGGAGCCGTCGATGCGGCATTTTACGGGAAGCCCGCATACGATGTGGATATCGGATGCCCGCACCTCCTGCGCCATCCCGACAATCTGTTCTATATCAAGCATGGACAACCCTCTTCTTTAATCAACGGTGGAGTTGATGGCCTTCGCGGCCTCCTCCACGGTGGTCTCGCCGGACAGCACCAGCTCGCGGCAGTTTTCCTGCATGGTGACGAAGTCCATCTCCCGCGCGGCGGCAAAGAGCTTGTCGTAGCTTGCGCGCTCGGAGATGAGGCGGCGGAGCCTGCCGCTGACGGTGAGAATCTCGAATACGCCGCGCCGTCCGCGGTAGCCCGTGTGGAAGCACTCCGCGCAGCCCTCGCCGCGGTAGAATGTGCGGCCGGCCGTATTGCGCAGTCCCAGCACCTCCAGCTCCTCCGCCGTGGGCGTATAGGGCTTGCGGCAGTGCGGGCAGATCCGGCGCACCAGACGCTGGGAGATGACGCCGCGCAGGGCGCTGGCGATCAGGTACGGCTCGACGCCGATGTCGGCCAGTCGGTCGATGGCGGAAATGGAATCGTTCGTGTGCAGCGTCGACAGCACGAGATGTCCCGTGATGGCGGAGCGGATGGCGATGACGCCCGTCTCTCCGTCTCGGATTTCACCGACGGAGATGATGTCGGGGTCCTGACGCAGGATGGCGCGCAGACCCGCGGCAAAGGTCATGCCGGTCTTTTCGTTGATCTGGCACTGGTTCACGCCGGCGATGTTGTACTCGACCGGGTCCTCCAGCGTCATGATATTGGTTTCCTCCCGCGCCAGCTCCTGCAGCATGGCGCACATCGTCGTGGATTTACCCGAGCCCGTGGGGCCGACGATCAGGATCACGCCGCTGGAGTTCTTCAGAAGGTTCTGATATTTCGCAAAATCGCGCCCCGTAAGGCCGATGGTCTGGCTTGAAATGTTCTGCTTGGACTTGTCCAGCAGTCGCAGCACGATCTTCTCCCCGTAAATCGTCGGCATGGAGGAGATACGCAGATCGATCTCATGCTGCTTGATATGCACGGCCGAGCGTCCGTCCTGCGGAATCTTGTGCTCGGAGATGTTCATGCTGCCCATGATCTTCAGTCGGGAAATGACCGTGCTCTGCAGATTCGCCGGAACTGTGAGAATCCGGCGCAGAACGCCGTCGATGCGCATGCGCACGACCATCTCGCCGTCCTGCGGCTCCAGATGGATGTCGCTGGCGCGCTCGGTCACGGCGCGCTCGATGATGGAGTTGACGAAGCGGATGGTCGGCGCGGTCGCCTCGGCATCCGCCGCCTGCGCCATCTGAACGGGTACGATATCGTTCGCGGAGGTGCCCGCCTCGCGCTTCATGTCCTCAATGGCGCGCGCGGTGCCCTCGCTTCCGTACAGCGTGGCGATGGCCTGCTCCACCGCGCTGTGCGTGGCGATCATCGGCACGACCTGCTTGTGGCTCGAGGCCTTGATCTCCTCCTGCGCGAGGAAGTTGAGCGGGTCGCTCATGGCGACGTACAGCTCGTCCTTCACGAGCTTGACCGGCACGACATCGTATTTCTTCGCGATGGCGCGCGGCACGAACTTCGCCAGCTCCACCGGTATGGACACCGCCGTCAGATCGATGAAGTCGACGCCCAGCTGCATCTGAAGAGCCTCGATCAGCTGATGCTCCGTAATGATATGGTTGTCAATCAGAACGTCGCCGAGACGCTGACCGGTTCCCTTCTGCAGCCGCAGAGCCTCATCAAGATCCTCCTTGCTGATGGCACCCGCCGCGATCAGAAGATCGCCCAGACGCATATACGCCACGCGCCGTCACCTCCGAAAAAAAGTTTCCCCCCCGACTCCCGCAAAAACCCTTCACCCCGACATCCGTGGGAAAATGCCCCGGGCATTCTCTCCCGCACAGGTATAGTTTTTCGGTTACACGTCAAGCAGTTTATACATAGTTGTATGTTATCACATTTCTTTTTGATTTGCAAGCGGATTTGCATAACGCGCCGTTGTATATTAGTCTGTTTCGCGTATGCCGTAAAGATAACACTACACAATTTTGCAATTGTATCTTCATTTTGCATATTCGCGGAGACGAGCCACGCCGTATTATAATCCGGCGGGGACGGAGCTTCAACTGACAAAATGCCGGTTTTGCTCAAAAAAAGGTTCGTGTGCGTGTCTTGCGGACGAATTTATTTTATGGTATACTGCCCTATGCAGGCTTTTATCGGCGGCAAAGGAGTCTGCGCACTCCCAAAAAGCCACGTCTTTGCCGCAGGAAAGAGAGGAAAATCCATGCGTTATGAGATTTGCGGGGGCGCGTTCCCCATCGTCGTCTGCCATCTGACCGGCGGCGAAAGCATGATCACGGAGCGCGGCTCCATGGTCTGGATGACTCCGAACATGAAGATGGAGACCTCGGGCGGCGGCCTCGGGAAGATGTTTGCCCGCGCATTCTCCGGCGAGAGCATGTTCCAGAACATCTACACCGCCGAGGGCGACGGCATGATCACCTTCGGCTCCAGCTTCCCCGGAAAGGTCCTGCCTCTGAACATCGAACCCGGACACGAGATGATTCTCCAGAAGAACGCTTTCCTCGCGTCTGAGTCCGGTGTGGAGCTTTCGGTTCACTTCAACAAGAAGCTCGGCGCGGGCTTCTTCGGCGGCGAGGGCTTCATCATGCAGCGTCTGAGCGGCCGCGGCACGGCCTTTGCGGAAATCGACGGCGATCTGGTCGAGTACGAGCTGGCCGCCGGCGAGCAGCTTGTGGTGGACACGGGCAACGTCGCAGGCTTCACCTCCGGCGTGCAGATGGAGATCCGCCAGGTTCCGGGGCTCAAAAACAAGCTTCTGGGCGGCGAAGGGCTCTTCAACACCGTCCTCACGGGACCCGGCACGGTCTGGCTCCAGACGATGCCCATCTCCAGCGTAGCCGCCTCCATCGGCGCCTGCATCCCCTCCGGAAACGGCTGAGCATAAAAAACGAAGAACACCGCGCCCCGTCAAGAGAGACCGTGAAATCATTCAAATAAAGCTCACAGCGCTGCGGTGCTGCGGCAATCGCAGATTCCGGCAGGCTGCTGAGGCATCCCAGCCAAAATTTGCAGTTTTTATGCCGCTGCGTACAGGCTGTGCTGTACCCGTCCGATGTTGTAACAGTGAATGCAGTTATGGATTTTTTACTATCCGTAATAAGCATCACCGCGTATACGATTTAAGCCGGAGCTGCTCCCACAAACTGTGGTCAGCCCCGGCTTTTCTGAACGGTGCGGTATGGAAGTGCAACATTGGCAGTTGATCAAATATGAAAGGATGGATCCATGGTACATGTCTTTAGGAGTGGGATACCCCGCACCGATACAGGTAAATAAATTACAGCGGGATATTGCCGTGCTTTTTCTTAGGAGCTTCCTGCTGTTTGCCTTCCAGGGCGCGGAAGGCGCGGATAAGGGTTGCCCTTGTCTGAGACGGGACGATCACATCGTCCATATAGCCGCGGGAGGCGGCGACGTAGGGGCTCATCATGGTTTGTTCGTACTCGGCAATTCTCTCTTTGCGGCATTGAGCCGGGTCGTCAGCGGCCTTGATCTCCTTGCTGAAAATAATGTTAACCATACTTCTGGCTGCCGGAAGATAACCTGCCGCTCAGAGTCAATCGCGACCATGTGCCATACGATGTGTGGGAACGGCAGGGATATTTGCAGACCACCGAGGGCAATGTGGTTCACTACGGCTACATCGAGAAGTTCATCGAAAGCCTGGGTGAGCGTTTCAATATCCGGGAGATCGCCTTTGACCGCTGGGGTGCTGTGCAGATGGTGCAGAACCTCGAGGGCATGGGATTTACGGTAGTTCCTTTCGGACAGGGCTTCAAGGATATGTCCCCGCCCACCAAGGAACTGATGAAGC
>CAVGLF010000137.1:0-4549 GCA_963630045.1 Butyricicoccaceae bacterium
CCTCTGAGTGTAGAGAACCCGCGAGGCCATCACTCGTGATTATCATAAGGAGGATATTCTGAAAATGAAGTTAACGATTTGCATCGGCAGCGCATGCCATCTGAAGGGCTCGCGCCAGGTTGTGGAGCAGATGAGGGATCTGATTGCGGAGCGCGGCATCGCGGACAAGGTGGAGCTGGGCGGCACGTTCTGCATGGGCAAGTGCCAGGAGGGCGTCTGCGTATCGCTGGACGACCAGATCTTCTCCGTCTCCCCGGAGGGCACGCACGAATTCTTCGAAAAGGAAGTCATGTCGAGAATCTGACCCCCCTCTTTTTCCCCCTTTTGGGGCAGGCTCAGCACATATGTTTTCCCCGCGGTGCGGGAGAGGGAAAAATCCCGGACGATTTTGCGATTCAGCAGGGATCTATGACACAAGGCGGAAGGAGAAAGCGATATGCCCGAGTTTTTGAAGCTGAAGAAGTCCAACTGCAAAAACTGCCACAAATGTATCAGAAACTGTCCCGTCAAGTCCATCCGATTCTCCGGAGGACAGGCGAATATCGTGCCCGATGAGTGCATCCTCTGCGGTCAGTGCGTGGTCGTATGCCCGCAGAATGCCAAGGAGATCGTCAGCGAGAGGGAAAAGGTCAGCGTGCTGATGCAGGAAAACGAGCGTGTCGTGGCTTCGGTCGCTCCGTCCTTTGTCGCGGCGTTCGGAGGCATCGGCATCCGCACGATGGAGCGTGCGCTTGTGAGCCTGGGCTTTGCCGCGGCGGAGGAGACCGCGCGCGGAGCCGTGCTCGTCAAGGATGAATATGACCGTCTGCTGCGGGAGGGTGCGTACGACGTACTCATCAGCTCCTGCTGTCAGTCCGTGAATCTGCTCATCCAGAAGTATTTCCCCGCTCTGCTGCCCTGTCTTGCTCCGGTTCTGTCGCCCATGCAGGCGCATGCGCAGGATATGAAGCGCCGATGTCCCGGGGCGAAGGTCGTCTTCATCGGACCGTGCCTTGCAAAGAAGGACGAGGCCGTGCGCTATCCCGACTCGGTGGACGCGGTGCTGACCTTCGAGGAGCTTGCGGACTGGATGAGGGAGAAATCCGTGCGCTTCGAGCCCGTACCCGAGGAGGACGGGGAGGAGAGCGGCCGCACGAGAATCTTCCCCACGACCGGCGGCGTCATCGGCTCCATGAGCCGGGAAGCGAAGAATTACACCTACATGACCGTCGAGGGCGTTCCGAACTGCATCGCGGCGCTCAGAGAGCTGGAGACCGCGAAGCCCGGGCATGTCTTCATCGAGATGTCCGCCTGCGTCGGCAGCTGCATCGGAGGCCCCGCGATGGGCGAGCACCGCAGCACGCCGATCCGGGATCAGGCGCAGATCCTGCGCCGCGCGGGACAGTCGGACTTCAGAATCGAGGCTCCGGGAGCGGACGCGATGCGTAAGCTCATGAATCCCATCGAGCATGAGGCCGAAAAGCCCTCGCAGGAGGAAATCCGGCAGATTCTGGCGCAGATGGGCAAGACGAAGCCGTCTGACGAGCTGAACTGCGGCACCTGCGGCTACAACTCCTGCCGCGAAAAGGCGATTGCCGTCTATCAGGGAAAGGCCGAGGTCTCCATGTGCCTGCCCTTCCTCATGGAGCGTGCGGAGAGCTTCTCGAGCTATATCGTGGACAACACGCCCAACGGCATTCTGGTGCTGAACGATGATTACGAGGTTCAGCAGATCAACCGTCCGGCGATGGAGCTTCTGAGCATCCGCCGCGCCTCCGACGTCATCGGAGAGCCGGTGGTGCGCATTCTCGATCCCCGCGACTTCATGACGGTATGCACGACGGGACGCTCCATCAGCAACAAGCGCGTCTATCTGGCCGAGTATCAGCGCTGGGCGGAGGAGACCATCGTCTACGACCGCGCCTACCGGCGCATCCTGTGCATCCTGCGCGATGTGACGGATGCGGAGGAGTCGAGGACGAAGAAGGAGGAGCTGAGCCGCAACACGGCGGAGGTCGCCGACCGCGTCGTGGAAAAGCAGATGCGCATCGTGCAGGAGATCGCGTCCCTTCTGGGAGAGACGGCGGCGGAGACCAAGATCGCCCTGACGAAGCTGAAGGAGTCGATGCGCGATGAATGATCTGTGTGCGGACATCGGATACAACAGCCTCATCAAGCACGGCGAGCAGCTCTGCGGCGACCATATCGACATCGTCGAGCGCCCGGATGACGACTCCACCATCATCGTGCTGGCAGACGGACTGGGCAGCGGCGTAAAGGCCAACATCCTGTCGACGCTCACGGCGAAGATCATCTCCACGATGGTGGCCGAGGGCATCAATCTGGAGGAATGCGTGAAAACCGTCGCGGCGACACTGCCCGTATGCAAGGTGCGCGGCGTGGCCTATTCCACGTTCACGATCATCCGGCTCGTGGAGAACGACGAGGCGGAGTTCATCGAGTACGACAATCCCCCCGTCATTCTCATCCGTCACGGGCGCAGCTACGACCTTCCGCGCACGAAGCAGACCATCGAGGGGAAGACGATCTACTCCTCCCGCGTCAAGCTCTGCGAGGACGACATCATCATCGCCATGAGCGACGGCTGCATCCATGCGGGTATCGGCATCCAGCTGAACTTCGGCTGGGAGAGAGCCGACATCATCAACTTCATGGAGACCTTCTACGGGGTGGGCTTCACCGCGAAGACGATGAACACCATCCTCCTGGACGAATGCTCCCGTCTGTACGGGGGAGAGCCCGGGGACGATACGACGGCGATGACGATTCATATCCGCCGCCGCCAGCCGATGAACCTCCTGATAGGCCCTCCGTCGAATCCGGACGACTGCGACAAGATGATGTCGCTGTTCTTCTCCAAGGCCGGCAAGCACATCGTCTGCGGAGGTACGACATCCACGATCGCGGCGAAGTTTCTGGGGAAGCCGCTGGTGCCGCATCTGGACTTCATTGACCCCGAGGTGCCTCCGACGGCGGAGATCGAGGGCGTCGATCTCGTGACCGAGGGCATCATCACGATCAACAAGGTGCTGACCTACGCCAAGGACTACATCAAGGCCAACGAGTCCTATACCGTATGGGCCTACCGCAAGGACGGCGCATCGCTGATTTCGCGCATGCTCTTCGAGGAGGCGACGGACATCAATTTCTTCGTGGGACGCGCTTCGAACCCGGCACATCAGAACCCGATGCTGCCGATTACCTTCAATGTGAAGATGCAGCTCATTGACGAGCTGGCGGAATGCCTGCGCGCCATGGGCAAAAGGATAAAGGTGAGCTATTTTTAATGGAAAACAGAACCTTCGACACGAAAGTTCAGGTCCTGAAATACAGAGTGCTGCGCGAGGTCGCGAGACTTGCGTGGGAGGATCAGCTGCTCGAGAAGATCCACGACATCCCGAAGACCATCGTACCGGGACGCGTTCCGACCATGCGCTGCTGCGTCTACAAGGAGCGGGCGATCGTGTCCGAGCGCGTGAAGCTCGCGATGGGCGGGGACAGGGAGAATCCCAATATCATCGAGGTCATCGAGATCGCCTGCGACGAGTGTCCCGTTGGCGGCTACCGCGTGACGGAGGCCTGCCGCGGATGCCTGGCGCACCGCTGTGAGGGAGCCTGCCGCAGGGGCGCGATCTCCTTCGACCGGGATCACACCGCCATCATCGACAAGGAAAAATGCGTCGAGTGCGGCGCGTGTGCGAAGGTCTGCCCCTACGGCGCCATCATGAGCCAGAAGCGTCCGTGCGTGAACTCCTGCAAGGTGCGTGCCATCTCCATGAATGAGGAGCGCGCGGCCTGCATCAACAACGACAAATGCACCTCCTGCGGCGCCTGCGTCTACCAGTGTCCCTTCGGCGCCATTGTGGATAAATCCTTCATCCTGAACGTCATCTCGCTGCTCAAAAGCCCGGACGCAAGGGTCTACGCCGTCGTCGCGCCGTCCGTTGCAAGTCAGTTCACCTATGCAAAGCTGGGACAGGTCGTGTCCGGCATCAAGGCGCTCGGATTCCATACGGTCGTTGAAGCGGCTCTGGGCGCGGACATGGTCGCGTGGGACGAGGCGAAGGAGCTGGCCCGCGAGGGCTTTCTCACAAGCTCCTGCTGCCCCGCGTTCGTGCGCTATATCGAGACGCAGTTCCCGGCGCTGCGCGACAGGATTTCGACGAATCCCTCTCCGGCGGCGGTCATCGCGCGGCACATCAAGGAGCAGGACGCCGGTGCGAAGGTCGTCTTCATCGGCCCCTGCACCGCCAAGAAGGCCGAAGCGCGCCGTCCCGAGGTCAGTCCGTGGATCGACGAGGTGCTCACCTTCGAGGAGCTTCAGGCGCTCCTTGACAGCCGCGGCATCGAGATCGCCGGGCTTCCCGAGGACGTGCTGGACAATGCCTCCTTCTACGGGCGCATCTTCGCCAGAAGCGGGGGACTTTCCGACGCGGTCGCGGAGGCGCTGAAGGAGCAGGACAGCGGCTTCGAGGCGCGCCCCGTCGTCTGCGACGGCATCGAGGCCTGCCGTACGGCGCTCCTGAAGGCCTCCCGCGGCGTGCTGGAC
>CAVGLF010000138.1:0-4544 GCA_963630045.1 Butyricicoccaceae bacterium
CGACGATGACGATGACGAGGACGGGCATGAGCATCACCACCATCATCACCATCACGATGACGACGATGACGAGTGCGACGACCCGAACTGCTCCTGCCACCATCATCACGACGATGACGATGACGAGGACGGGCATGAGCATCACCACCATCATCACCATCACCATGGCCACGATGCCGACGAGGTCTTTGTCAGCTGGGGCGAGGAGACGCACAGGAAATTTACGAAGGCCGAAATCGAGAGCTGCCTGAAGGCGCTGGAGGATGCGGAAAAGTACGGCATGGTTCTGCGCTGCAAGGGATATGTGGCAAACAGCGACGGCGGACAGTGGATTCATTTCGACTATGTGCCGGGCGAGCCCGATATCCGGGACGGCGGCGCCATGGTCACGGGCCGTATCTGCGTGATCGGCTCGAAGCTCAATGAGCAGGCCGTGGCCGAGCTGTTCGGCACGAATCACTGAAAAAAAGGAGCCCCACACCCATGACACAGATCCCGATGTACGTCTTCACGGGCTTCCTGGAGTCCGGAAAGACGAAATTTATTCAGGAAACGCTGGAGGATCCGCGCTTCAATACCGGCGAGAAGACGCTGCTGCTCGTGCTGGAGGAAGGCGAGGAGGAATATGACCCCTCGCGGTATCCGGGGAAGAATGTCTTCATCGAGACGGCGGACTATGACAGCCTGAGCGCGGAATATCTGGAGGGACTGCGGAAAAAATACAGAGCCGAGCGCGTGATGGTTGAGCTCAACGGCATGCATCAGACGTCGGATTTCTACATGCAGACGCCGGACTCCTGGGTCATCGCGCAGGAGGTCATGTTTGCGGACGCACGGACCTTTCAAAGCTACAACGCCAACATGCGCCAGCTCGTCGTGGACAAGCTCGCCGGAGCGGAGCTTGTCGTGTTCAACCGCATGACGCCGGGCAGCGATGTTATGCCGTTCCATAAGCTCGCCCGCGCGGTCAACCGCAGAATCAATATCATGTACGAGTACTCCGACGGCTCAAGCGATTTCGACGAGATCGTCGATCCGCTTCCCTTTGACCTCAACGCGCCGGTTGTGGAGATCGCGGACGAGGATTATGCTCTGTTTTACCGCGACATCACCGAGGAGCCCAAAAAGTACGACGGCAAGACCGTCCGCTTCAAGGGTCAGGTGGCGAAGCTGCGCCGCGAGAAGGATGGTATGTTTGCGCCGGGACGGCTTGTGATGACCTGCTGCGAGGCGGATATCACCTTCATGGGCATCCCGTGCAAATTCATCGGCAGCGACAGTCTGAAGCCCCGCAGCTGGGTGACCGTGACGGCGAAGGTTGCCGCGCAGAAGCATCCGCTGTACCGCGGCGTGGGCCCGATCCTGACGGCGCTCAATGTGCAGCCGGCCGAGCCGGCGCTGCAGGAGGTTGCCGCATTCTGATAATAAAGGCGCAAAAAAGCTCCCGGAACCCCGGTGTAATGCCCGGGGTTCCGGGAGCTTTCCTTATATGTGCCGGTACGGGACGAAGGCAAATAAGAAGCATTCGGAGAGAGGATTTTGCCTTTTTGTCAGTTGAGCTTTTCGTCAGAGGAGACTGCCTCTGCGATTGCCGCAATCGCGGCTTCGATGCCCCGCACGATATCCGGCAGCGGCAGGGAGGGAACGCCGCTGTTCTCCTGCACCTGGGACGGGATGAAGGGCACGTGCATAAAGCCGCCCCGGACGCCGGGATAGCTTCTTTCCAGCGTGTAGAGTACGCCGTACATCAGATGATTGCAGACGAAGGTGCCTGCGGTGCAGCTGAGCTCCGACGGAATGCCGGCTTTCCGGATGGCGGCCCGCATGGCCTTCACGGGAAGGGTGCTGAAGTAGGCATTGTCTCCGTCCCGAAAGATGGCCTCATCCACGGGCTGACGGCCTGCGTTGTCCGGAATCCGCGCGTCGTCGAGATTGATCGCCACGCGCTCCGGCGTCAGCTGCGCCCGGCCGCCGGCCTGCCCGATGCAGAGAACCGCATCGGGACGATGCCGCTCGATGGCGTCCGCCACGGTCGGCACGGACTCAGCGAAGACGGTCGGAACGAAGCATTTGACGATATCCGCATCCCCGAGCCGGTCGGGAATCAGCTTTACGGCCTCCTGCGCGGAGTTCAGGCTTTCCCCGCCGAAGGGCTCGAATGCGGTCAGAAGCAGTTTCATGATACGCCGTCTCCGTTACCAGATAATCACGCGTCTGGAGGGAGCCAGGTACATGCCGTCGGTCTTCTTTACCCCGAAGGCAGCGTACCACTCGGGGAAGTTTCTGGGGGGCATGTTGGCGCGCAGGAGATTGGGGCTGTGGACGTCCACGCCGAGAAGCAGCGCCTGATATTCGGGCTTCGCCTTCTGGCACCAGACACGGGCCCAGTTGGTAAAGTATTCCTCAAAGGAAACGCCCTCGGTATGTGACATGATGTCCAGGGTGACGGCCATGCCGCCGTTGTCGGCGATGTTTTCGCTGACGGTGAATTTGCCGTTGACGGTGCCCCAGGGCAGCTCGATGCCGTCGAACTGACGGATCATGGCGCGAACCCTCTTGGCAAACGCCCGCTCATCGGCCTTTGTCCACCAGTTGTTCAGATTTCCCAGCTCATCGCACTTGGCGCCGTTGGAGTCGAAGGCGTGGGAAATCTCGTGACCGATCACAGCTCCTATGCCGCCCAGATTTTCGCTTCGGGTCTGATGGATGGAGTAGAAGGGAGCCTGCAGAATCGCCGCGGGGAAGGTGATGTCATTGACGAAGGGGTCGTAGCAGGCGTTCACCATATGTCCGGGCATGGCCCAGTGCGTCCGATCAACCTCCTGCGTAAGCTTTGCAAGGTTCTCCTCACGGCGGATTCTCCGAAGGGAGGTGACGATGTCGAAGAGGGAACGGCTTTCGTCAAATACCAGCTTGGAGTAGATGTCCTCCACCCGATCGGGATATCCCAGCTTCAGTCCCATTTTGGACAGCTTCAGAATGGCCTTTTCCTTGGTGGCGGGCTCCAGAATGTCGTTGTCCGCAATCCGCTTCTGATAGGTGGCAACAATCTGCTCCACGATCTCGGTGATGTCCCGCTTGGCCTCCCGGCCGAAGTACTTCTCGCCGTAGTACAGGCCGACGGGCTCGCTGTAGACGGAGGATGCCAGCTGATAGGCGAATTTTTCGGCGGAGGACATCGCGGCGACGCCGGAAAGCGATCTCATGAAGGCACCGCCAAGATTGCGCAGCTCCTCGGAGAGCAGGGAGCAGCTGTCCATCAGGGTGGTCACATAGGCCCAGCTCCGGTAGGCATCGAAGCTGTCCGCATTGAAAACCTCGCGGAAGCTCTTGAAATAGCGGGGCTCGGCGACGATGATCTCCTCGGGAACGAAGCCGAAGAGGTCGGAGAGCAGCTTCTTCAGGTTGAGAGGCTTGACCATGCCGGCCACCCGTCCGGTCTTCATGGGATTGTACATTTTCACGTACTCGGACCATTCCTCGTTGCTCTTGACGTACCCGGCAATGCGCGCATCGAAGGCCAGCGTGTCCCGGAGCAGACGTTCGATCTCCTCTTCGCCGTGACCGGCGGCGGCGAGCACCTGACGGGCAAAGCCGCTCCACATGCCGAGCAGCGCGTCCCGCTGCTCGGCGTTGCGGTAATAGCTGACGTCGGGCAGGATCACGCCGGGTCCCTGGAGCATCACGCAGTGGTGGGCGGTGTCCTTCATATTGGCCTCCACGGCGAGGCTCAGAGGCATGGCGATGCCCTTCAGCATCAGCTCGCGGGCGTGGTTGTTGAAGCTGCGCACGGTGCCGAGCTTCTTCAGGACGGCGAGATGACGCAGGGCGGGCTTGATGCCGTGCTTCTTCTTCCGCTTCACGTCCTTTGCAAGTGCGAACAGGGTGCAGGCTCTTGCAATATGCTCATCGGGATAGGTTCCGTCCGCGCACATCGCGTTGAACTCGCCGATCATGAGCTTTTCGACATCCAGCGCAAGCGCGGCAAAGCCGCCGGCCGCGGGCATATCCTCCGGAATCTGCAGCTCCTCGAGCTTCTCCTGGTTTACATAAGTGTACAGATCGTCCTGAATCCTGACTTTGTCCATGGTTATCTCCTTTACGCGAAATAATTCGAAAACGCGATTTGCTCGGGGGGAAAAATTCCCGAGTGCCGGCATTTCCTGCCGCCGCGGGTGCGTTCCTTATGTTTAAAAGATTTGAGTATCGCCGCGTTTGCTGCAGATACCATCATATACCACGAAGCCGCTCCTGTCAACTCCGATCGGCGCTGAAAATGAGATGCGGACTGCGCCCGAGGCGGTACCGATTCTTACTTGAAGGAAGCGGAAAATCATGCTACAATATATTCTTGAGAGGGGGCAGTCCCCGGCATAAGCCGCGGAACTCCCGTGTGTACACGCGCCTCCCCCGGGGGGAGGTTATTGCATTCTTGCCTTGTATCCTTCTCCCCATGCCCACATGGAGTCGAGGATCGGCTTGAGGCTCCGGCCGAGCTCGGTAAGAGAATATTCCACCTTTGGTGGCACCTCGGCATAGACCTC
>CAVGLF010000139.1:0-4529 GCA_963630045.1 Butyricicoccaceae bacterium
AATCAATAAAAATGTCTTCCCCTCAGTGATTCAAATGAATCCAAAAAAGCCATTCATGACGGACTGTATGACAAACCGTTCTCCCAAGTTGATTAGGAAGAGCTGAAAGGAATGCAGAAAGTCTTCCCGGAGAAAAAAGGGGAGAAGCAGGATTGACAACCGAGAAATATAGGACCGCAAAGCGCCCCAATGTGAATCCGTCATAAACGGAAGTAAAAGGAAATCATCGCAGGCCGATGTTTACATACAGCAGAAGAGGCGTAGGTAAAAACGGACAGTATGATCGGTGTCATGAAAATACGAAAGAAAGAGAGGTAGCCAAAACTGATGTTAGATATTAAGAATGCAGAATAGCCCCTGACTGTGAGTTGATATAAGCAGTCAGGGGCTATTCTTATGCCGTCAAAACCGAATCTGCCGTACATCAGCGCCTGGGAAAAAGGAAAGCCGGGGCGCTGTTTCGTTTTATCAGCGCAAAAAAGTACGGAACGCTTCGTCCCATCATCCGGGGAATCCGAAAGGACGAAGGCGGGGGCGTACTGTACGCCCGGCACAAAACTCCGCGGCTGCTTCCCATGCGGATTTATACAGATTCACGATACGGTTCCCTCTTGACAAAAACATATGAGCGTGCTATCATATGAGCTGTAAGACATATGAACATTGGCACATATGAATGGAGGCGCATTTGATGGAGCATGATCACGAAGAGATTCTGAAGAAGGTGCGGCACGATCTGCCGACGGACGAGCTGCTGTCGGATCTGGCGGATCTGTTCCGTCTGTTCGGCGACACGACGCGGGTGAAGATTCTGTTTTCACTGTTCGAGTCGGAGATGTGCGTATGCGCGATTGCGGAGCTTCTGAGCATGACGCAGTCGGCCATTTCGCATCAGCTGAAAGTGCTGCGCGATGCAAACCTTGTGGACTGCCGCCGCGAGGGGAAGACGATCTACTACTTCCTTGCCGACGAGCATGTGCAGACCATCATTGCCAAAGGCTTTGAACATCTGATTGAGGAGAGAGAGGAACAACAATGAAAAAGGTATTTGCTCTTGAGGATCTGGACTGCGCCAACTGCGCGCTGAAGATGGAAAACGCCATTGCGAAGATTCCCGGCGTGAGCCACGTGTCCGTAAGCTATATGACCCAGAAGATGACGCTTGAGGCGCCCGATGCCGATTTCCAGAATATTCTGAAGGAAGCCATCCGCACGATTTCCCGCGTTGAGCCCGATTGCCGCGTTATTGTGAGGTGAAGAGCATGACACGCAGGCAGAAGCGTACCCTGTACCGCATCATTGCGGCCACCGTGCTGCTGATTGCGGCACGCTGTCTCCCGCTTGAGGGTGTAAGCCGTCTGGCCGCGTATCTGGTTCCCTATATCGTCATCGGTTTCCCCGTGCTGCGCAGTGCGGTACGCAATATCGCACACGGTCAGATTTTCGATGAGCAGTTTCTCATGGCGGTCGCGACCCTTGGAGCACTGGCCGTAGGCGAATACCCGGAGGCCTCGGCCGTCATGATCTTCTATGAGATCGGCGAGCTCTTCCAGGGCATCGCCGTCGGGCGCAGCCGCCGCTCCATCGCGCAGCTCATGGACATCCGTCCCGACACCGCAACGGTGCTGCGCGGCGGAGAAGAATGCACGGTATCCCCCGAGGAGGTCAGTGTGGGCGAGACCATCGTGATTCGCCCCGGAGAAAGGATTCCGCTGGACGGCGTGATTCTCGACGGCGCGACATCCGTCGACACAGCCGCGCTTACGGGCGAGAGCCTGCCCCAGGACAAGGCGGCGGGTGACCGCGTGGTCAGCGGCACCGTGAACCTCACGGGCGTGATCTATGTACGCACACAGAGCGTCTTCGGAGACAGTACCGTCACGAAAATCCTGGAGATGGTCGAGAACGCCACATCGAAAAAGGCGAAGGTCGAAAGCTTCATCACGCGCTTTGCCCACTGGTATACGCCCTGCGTGGTCGGAGGAGCCGTCCTGCTGGCGCTGATTCCGCCGATCTTCTTCCACGGAGAGTGGAGCGACTGGATTCACCGCGCGCTGATCTTCCTTGTCGTCTCCTGCCCCTGCGCGCTGGTCGTAAGCGTCCCCCTGAGCTTCTTCGGAGGCATCGGAGGCGCGTCCCGGATCGGCGTACTCATCAAGGGTGCCAACGATCTGGAGACGCTGTCGAAGCTGGATACCGTGGTCTTTGACAAAACCGGAACCCTGACTCAGGGAAAATTCGCCGTGCAGGCGGTGCATGCCAAGTGCGGCCTGTCGGAGGAAAGCCTTCTGCGCATCGCCTCCGCGGTCGAGAGCCACTCGACGCATCCCATTGCGGCAGCCATCCGCGAAGCGGCGCCCGACGGTGCATCCCTTCCGGCAGAGCACATCCGCGAGATCGCGGGCGCGGGACTCGAGGCGGATATGCTGGGCGAGACCGTCTATGCGGGCAATGAGCGCATGATGGCGCGTGCCGGCGTGCAGCCCGAGGTGCCCGGCGAGATCGGAACGGTCGTGCATCTGGCGAAAACGGGGAAGAGAGGCCCTGAGTACTTAGGCTTCATCGTTGCCGCAGACGTCTGCAAGCCGGGCGCCGCCGACGCCATCGCGGAGCTGAAGGGTCTGGGCGTCAGCCGTACAATCATGCTCACGGGAGACCGCCGTCCGGCAGCCGAGGCCGTGGGGCGCCGGCTGGGGCTCGACGAGATCCATGCGGAGCTTTTGCCGGGAGACAAGGTGTCGAAGGTGGAGGGGCTTCTGGGCTCCGGGCACACGGTCGGATTCGTCGGAGACGGCATCAACGACGCGCCGGTTCTGGCCCGTGCGGATGTCGGCATCGCCATGGGCGCCATGGGCAGCGATGCGGCCATCGAGTCCGCGGACGTGGTGCTGATGGACGACCGCCTCGGATCGCTTCCCAGAGCCGTCCGTCTTGCCCGCAAAACCATGCGCATTGTACGCGAGAACATCATCTTCGCCCTTGCGGTCAAGGCCGTCATACTCGTGCTGAGCGCCTTCGGACAGGCCAATATGTGGATCGCCGTTTTCGGAGACGTCGGCGTTCTGGTGCTCGCGATCCTCAACGCCATGCGCGCGATGCAAAAAATCGAATAAGCACCCCCACAGGGCAAAAATTCAATACGGCAGAGCAAAAAACATACATGCAATTGAGCCTTTTTCCCCTCGCCTTCGGTATGAAATATCGTATGAAGGGTGAGGAAGCGGCAGAGATTGCATGTATTTTCTTTTTGAAAGCGGATTTTTGCAAGTTTTTTGTAAATTCGCGGGGGTGAGCTCTTGCGTGCGGAAAGAAAACATGGTAAAATACTCTGGGAGTATGCGATTGACATACACTTTTTGGAATACGGAAGAAAGCGGCGAAACATGAAGATACAGAAATCCTCGGAGGATTACCTTGAGTGCATGCTGATGATGCAGGAGAAAAACGGCTACATCCGTTCCATCGATGTGGCGGAGCATCTGGGCGTGACGAAGCCCAGTGTCAGCTACGCGACCAAGAGGCTCAGAGAAAACGGATACCTGACCATGGACGCGGACGGACGCATCACGCTGACGGATACCGGCATGGAGATTGCCCAGCGCATGTATACCCGTCACAGAATGCTCACGGAGTTTCTCGTGGCCATCGGGGTGGATGAGAAAATCGCGCGGGAGGATGCCTGCAAGATGGAGCATGACATCAGCGCAGAGACCTTTGCCGCTCTCTGCGCCCATGTACGCCAGAGGAAGGACGGCTGAATACAGCCGGAGCATCCGGGCTTTTTTGATGCATGCGCATCGGTGGACGCCCCCGGGGGGGAAAATACGAATGAGAAAAGCCACCGCCGACGGTGGCTTTTTCTGAAAGGAAAGAAGTCGCTTTCGGCATGAAGGAATACCATCTGATTTTCGGAGGCGCGGCGCTTGCGCTGCCGGCGGGCCCTGCAGGAGAGATCTGCCGGACGGGGGATGCGGACGCGGCCATAGTCTATCTCTATCTTCTGACTCACGGAGGCACTGTCGAGCCCGAGCAGATGGGACTGGATCTGAGGCTTCCGCAGGAGCGTCTGGAGGCCGCGCTGCGTACGCTGGCCGCCGCGCGTGCCATTGAGCCGCAGGAGCAGGAGACCCGGCCGGTGTCCCGCCCGGTGACGGCACCGGAGACGTATTACACAGCCTCGGAGCTGAACAGCTCCATCGCGGGGGATGCTCAGTTTGCCTGGCTGGTCGCGGAGACGGAAAAGTGCGCGGGACGCACGCTGCGGCAGCATGAAGCGGAAAAGCTCCTGATGATCTATGAGCAGATGGGGCTTCCCGCGGAGGTCATTCTGCTGCTCGTTCATCGGACGGGCGGGGAGGGTCACGCGTCCTTCAGCTTCACACGGCTCTTCAATGAGGCGCGCCGCTGGACTGAGGACGGCATCAACACCGTCGAACGGGCCGAGGAGGCGCTGCGGAAGGAAGCGCGGGCAGCGGAGGACCTGGGGCAGGTTCTGGAGCTTTCCGGCATCCGCGGGCGCGAGGCTACGG
>CAVGLF010000140.1:0-2240 GCA_963630045.1 Butyricicoccaceae bacterium
GCTTCCGCTTGTCGGAAATCTCCTGGGCGCGGGACGCGTGAAGGATGCCAAGCGGTCGGGACTGCTGCTGTGGTGTGCGGGCATCGCGGCGGGCATTCTGCTGGGGCTTGTCACCTGGTGGAAGGGGGACGTGATCTGCGGCTTCTTCTCATCGAATGCCGCCATGACGGCGGAGAGTGCGCGAATCGTATGGATACTTCTGGTCATGGATATCGCGGGCATCGCCATCAACGCGATGGATCCGCAGCTGCAGGCGGGCGGCGACGTAAGGTTCGTCATGGTGTACACGCTGGCCGCCGTATGGCTGGTACGTCTGCCGCTGTCATGGCTCTTCGTCTACAGACTGCACTTCGGAGTGCTGGGTCTGTACGCCGCGAACACCATCAGCCTCTACCTGCGCGCCGCCATAGGACTGGCGCGGCATGCGGGAACAAAGTGGTACAAAAACAGGGTCTGAGCGAAAAGCTTTGGGGTCGGGGGATTTCCCCGGCCCCGGATTTTTTCTCTGTCTGCACGGCGACCTGCTGCACGGCGACCTGCTGCACGGCAGCCTGCTGCACAGCAGCCTGCTGCACAGCAGCAGAGTTTCCGACGCAAGAAGGCGAAAACGGAGCTGGAGTGCCCCCCGCAAGACGACAGAGGGCTTTCGGGGGTACACCCAGAAAAGACAAAAAAGCATCCCCGAAGCTTCAAAAAGTGAAGTGCGAAGCTTCGGGGATGCAAAGGGGAAAGAGGGACGGGGCTTTACGCCGGCTCCTGATTCTCCTGGTCGAGCCTTCGGGCTACGGTCAGACGCATCGTCGTGTAGCAGGAGAGGCCGCCGACCACGTCCGAGATCGGCTCGGAAAGCAGGACGCCCCAGACGCCCAGACCCGCGACGCGCGGCAGGATGATTGCCAGCGGGATGACGAGGATCGCCTTGCGCAGCAGGGAGAAGAACACGGCGAAGCGCGCCTTCCCGAGCGCTGTGAAGGTGGACTGGCCGGTCATCTGAAATGCCATGAAGGGGAAGCAGGCAAAGTAGACGCGGATGGCGCGCTCCGCCACGCCCAGAAGCTCCGTGTCGCTGTTGAATACGCGGGTAAGCGGTCCGGGAATGAGCATCAGCAGCACCCACGCGAGGACGGTCGCCGCGATGCAGGAGATGGTCAGGATGCGGATGCACTCGCGTACGCGGTCATAGCGCCGCGCTCCGTAGTTGAAGCTCATGACGGGCTGCGCACCGTTGGCCATTCCGCTGAAGGGCAGGTTTACGAGCTCGCGCAGGGAGTTGATGACGGTCATGGCGCTGACCCAGACGGTGCCGCCCAGCGCCGCGAGCTGTGCGTTGTAGAGCATGGAAACGAGGCTGCCCGTGACGTTGAAGGTAAATCCCGTAACGCCCAGACCCAGCATTCGCCCTATGATGGGAAAATCCGGCTTCATGCGTGAGAGGTGCAGACGGATCTGCGTCTTCGGACGCGTAAGGAAGAGATGCACCCAGACTGAGGAGATGGCCTGCGAGATGATGGTCGCAAGCGCCGCGCCCTGTACGCCCATGTGCAGGCCGAAGATGAAGATCGGATCGAGAATCAGATTGGTGACGGCTCCGACCAGCACGGTGAGCATGCCGGTGCGGGCGTACCCCTGAGCGTTGATGAAGGGATTGAGCCCCAATGAGGTCATGACGAAGACCGTACCGATGAGATAGATGGACAGATAGTCATCGGCAAAGCCGAAGGTCGACTCGTCCGCGCCGATGGCCAGCAGGACGGGACGCTTGACCAGATACCCCGCCGCCGTGAGGATGATGCCGAAGAGCACGAGCAGGACATAGGCATTGCCCAGGATGCGCTCGCTCTTTTCCGTGTCGCGCGCGCCGCGAGCCATGGAGAAGAGCGGAGGACCGCCCGTGGAGACGAGCGCCTGAAAGGCGCTGATGACGGTGGTGATGGGGAAGACCAGCCCCAGTCCCGTCAGTGCCAGCCGTCCCGTACCCTCCATGTGTCCGATGTACATGCGGTCGACGATGTTGTAGAGCGTGTTGATGAACATGGCGAGCGTCATGGGACCCGCTACGCGCAGAATGCAGGACAGAACGCTGCCCTGCGAAAAATCACGGCTGTCGGAGGAGGTATTTGCCATTCTTGTGATGCACCGCTTTCCTTATAGTTGCGATTTTGAGCTCCGGACGAAATCCGGACAGCACCGCCCTTTAAAAAAAAGGGGCGGTGCGTGTTTTTTCTCAGAGAAGCCTGAAG
>CAVGLF010000140.1:2250-4513 GCA_963630045.1 Butyricicoccaceae bacterium
AGCCTGAAGAACTCCGTCAGGCAGTCGGAGGTTTCAATCAGCCACGAGCGCATGGAACGCTCGCGGAGCATGAGGCGGCCGATGCGTGCGACCGCGTGACGGAAGTGCGGATCGATGTCGGGCGAGCCGTTCTTCAGCAGGGGACAGACTCTGGCCGCGCGGGGATCGACCGTCACGCGGATCGTATAGCGTCCGGTTCGGCCGCTGCGGACGGCCATGGGGAAGAGGGGGAAGATACGGCAGGAGACGGGACGCGTATCGCGCGCACAGCCGCCGCCCTCATAGGTGCAGCGCAGGAAGCCGTAATCGTTGTTGCCCTCGGAGGGGTCGACGGAGAAGTGCGGATCGCGGCACTCCGCATACAGATCGGCCTCTCCGGGAAGAAGCCACATGCCGTCGCCTCCGCGGCAGCAGGCGGCGGAGCAGAGCGCGCCGCAGTCGTCACGGATGGGCGTCAGGTTTTCAAGACTGCGGCGGGCGCGCTGCAGAATGGCAAGCTGTCGGGCGTTTGACATAGAAGCAATACCTCAAAAAAAACATCAGGTTATATATCGGGGCGGCAGCGCTGCCCCGGAGGGATTTTCGGGGGAAACGGGAGAGACCGGGGACGGGAAAAATCGGGGACGAAATCCGCGGCCCCCGTGCGGTATACTCTTGATACGGCCGGATACAAAATTATTATGAGAAGAAAGAGGGGTTTCGTATAACCGGAATGAAGCAGAGTATGGAAAAGATCCTCCTGCGCTCGGCGAAGCTGATTGACGTG
The DNA here is from genome assembly GCA_963630045.1 of Butyricicoccaceae bacterium. Lineage (GTDB taxonomy): Bacteria > Bacillota > Clostridia > Oscillospirales > QAMX01 > JAAZKA01. The sequence goes on from CAVGLF010000140.1 coordinate 3,017, forward strand.
AAGAGTCTCGTCACGCTGTCGCTTGTGGCCGCGCTGGTCGTCATGACGCTTCGCGGACAGGAGGCAAGCTCCCTGTTTTCGAATGCCGTCATGCTCGTCCTCGGATTTTTCTTCGGAAAGGCTCCGAAGAAGGCGGCGGATGCGGAGGATGCGGAATGAACGGAGTAGACGTGTCCCGCTGGAACGGGACGATCGACTGGAGAAGGGTCAGAGCTGCGGGGATGGAGTTTGCCATGCTCCGCGCGGGCACGGGACGGCGCAGGGGAGACGGCTTCACAGCGGATCCGAAATTCGCCGAAAATCTCGCGGGCGCGGTCTCGGCCGGCATATCCTGCGGAGCGTATCTGTACAGCTACGCCGATTCCACGGAGGCGGCGCGGCGCGAGGCAGAGGGACTGGCGGACTTCATTCTCCCGCATCGGGCAGAGCTTACGTTTCCCGTGGCGTATGACATCGAGCGCACGAGTCAGGCGGGGCTCGGGCGGGAGACCTGTACGGAGATGGCGAATGCCTTCTGCGAGGTGATCCGGGAAGCGGGCTTCGTCCCGATGGTCTACTCCTTCAAGTCCTTCCTGCAGGACTCGCTGGATGCGGAAAAGCTCACGGCGGACGTGTGGCTGGCGCATTTTGCCCGGGAAACCGACTACCGGGGCGCCTATACCATCCGTCAGTACTCGGACTGCGGAGAGGTCGACGGCATCACGGGCAAGGTTGACCTGAATCGTGCCGGGCGCGACTACGCCGTGCCGGAGGGGACGGAGGAGGCCATAAGGACGCTTGCGGAGTCGGGACGGATGACAAGTCCGGACTACTGGAGAGCCGCCGCCGCGGGACGAATCACCGCGGAGCGCGGGAACATCGCCGCATTGCTTCGGAAATGGGCGGCCTGCATCGGCGAAGCAGGGAGGAATGAAGCGTGACGGAAACGGTGATTGCGGCTCTGCTGTCCCTGGTCGGTACGGTGTTCGGAAGCATCATGGCCACAGCCGCCGCGGGGAAGCTCACGGCCTACCGGCTGGAGAGGCTGGAGCGTAAGGTGGATCTCCACAACAACGCCGTAGAGCGGCTGGCCATAGTCGAGGTCAGGCTGCAGCAGCTGGCGCAGGAACGCTCCACCCCCATATTGTACCATGAAACGGCGGGCTTTGGCAAGTAAAATTCAGTGAAAAAGACGAAAAGAACTGCAGGCGGCCGTGCGGGACGATGAGAAATCCCGCACGGCCGCGCTTATTTATGCATATGGAGAGTGGGATGCGTTATTTTGCGGGGCTGCGGTGCGCCTCGCGGTCGGCCGGTGTGATGGGACGGATCACGCGGGCCGGATTCCCCGCGGCGACGACGTGATCGGGAATGTCATGGACGACGACGCTGCCTGCGCCGATGACGACATCACTGCCGATGGTCACGCCCGGCAGCACGCAGACATGACCGCCGAACCAGACGTCGCTGCCGACGCGGATGGGAAAGGCGTACTCATAGAGCTGGTTGCGCAGCTCG
>CAVGLF010000141.1:0-4481 GCA_963630045.1 Butyricicoccaceae bacterium
CCACCGAGAGAAATAAACAATGCGATTTTTCACAGGAGAAGGGCGGGTTGATAAATGTCCAAAGAGCTCATCAGGCTTGAAAACATCGTGATGCATATCGGCGGCGCGGAAGTACTGCCGGGCTTGAATCTGTCCATACAGGACAAAGAGTTTCTCACGATGCTTGGGCCGAGCGGATGTGGTAAAACCACAACTTTACGAATTATCGGCGGATTTGCAACGCCGACATCGGGCCATGTCTTCTTTGACGGAAGCGATATCACGAATATGCCTCCGCATAAGCGACAGGTCAATACGGTGTTTCAGAAATACGCCCTGTTTACGCATCTGGACGTTTTTGAGAACATCGCCTTCGGTCTCCGGCTTCGAAAAGTACCGGAGAAGGAAACGAAAAAACGCGTCGGCGAAATGCTGGAGCTGGTCAACCTGAACGGCTATGACCATCGCCAGGTAGCCTCCCTGTCCGGCGGCGAGCAGCAGCGCGTGGCCATCGCGCGTGCGCTGGTGCTGCACCCGAAGGTTCTCCTTCTGGACGAGCCTCTGGGCGCCCTGGACCTGAAGCTCCGCAAGGAGATGCAGATCGAGCTGAAAAAGATTCAGCAGCACCTCGGAATCACCTTCGTCTATGTCACGCATGACCAGGAGGAGGCGCTGACGATGTCCGATACGATCATCGTCATGAATCACGGTGTCATTCAGCAGATCGGCACGCCGACTGATATATATAACGAACCGCAGAATGCCTTTGTCGCCGACTTTATCGGCGAATCGAATATCATTCCGGGCATCATGGAAAAGGACTACCGCGTGCACTTTGCGGGCGCGTCGTTCGAGTGCCTGGATGCCGGATTCGGCCCTGATGAGGAGGTCGAGGTTGTCGTACGTCCCGAGGACGTGGACATCCTGTCTCCCGGAGCGGGACAGATTTCCGGCGTTGTGGAGTCCTCCATCTTCAAGGGAGTCCATTATGAAATGGTCGTGCGCACTCCGGAATTTTCCTTCACGGCGCAGTCCACGGACAATCAGGAGGTCGGACGCGAGGTGTCCCTTCTGATGACGCCCGATGCCATCCACGTCATGAAGAAATCGCCTGAGCGCCCGGTTCTGGAAGAGGGCGGGATCGATGCATAAGAAGAGAACGCTGCTCGCGCTGCCCTTTGGCGTATATGCGCTGATTTTCATTGTGGCTCCGCTGCTTTTGATCGTCCTGTACAGCTTCTGCTCCGATCCCAAGCACGGCATCACGCTCTCACTTGAGCATTTCCGCACGTTTTTTGACTTTCAGAATCCGGTCTACCTGAAGGTGCTGTGGCGGTCCCTGTACATCGCCTTCATCAGCACGGTGATCTGTCTTCTGCTGGGCTATCCGATGGCGCTGATCCTTTCGCGGCTCCGTCCGCGTGTACGGTCCGTCCTGTCGGTGCTCTTCGTGCTTCCGATGTGGATGAACTTCCTGCTGCGCACATATTCCTGGATGTCGCTTCTGGAAAAGACCGGCATCATCAATACGGCGCTGGAGACGCTGGGACTGCCGTCGTGGAATATCATGTATACGCAGTGGGCGGTCGTCCTGGGCAGCGTATACAACTTCCTGCCCTTCATGATTCTGCCCATCTACAATGTCCTCATCAAAATCGACCGCTCCGTGATCGAGGCGGCGCAGGATCTGGGCGCCAATCACTGGAGGGTGTTCTGCCGGGTCATCTTCCCGCTCTCCCTGGGCGGCGTGGCATCCGGCATCACGATGACCTTCATGCCGGCGGTTACGACCTTCGTCATCTCGAAGCTTCTGGGCGGCGGTCAGAATGCGCTGATCGGCGACCTGATCGAAAAGCAGTTCAAGTCGGCGGGCAACTGGGGCTTCGGCTCCGCCATGAGCGTCATCATCATGGTGCTGATCCTGCTTGCGATGAACCTGAGTCCCTCGGGCGAGCAGGCCGCGGAAGGGGGGCAGCTGCTGTGAAATTCCTCAAACGTTTCTCGTATGTCTACAGCGTGCTGATCTTCCTGTTCCTCTACGCGCCGATTGTCGTACTCATCATCTTCTCGTTCAACGCCGAAAAGTCCCGCGCCAAGTGGGGCGGATTCACGCTGGACTGGTATCGGGAGCTCTTTCAGGATAACGAGATCATGAGTGCGCTTACGACCACGCTGACCGTTGCCGCGCTATCCAGCGTGATTGCCGTCATCATCGGCACGCTGGCGGCGCTGGGCATCATGGCGATGAACCGAAAGCTCAAAAAGGTATTCGTGAACGTCGCATATCTGCCCATGCTCAATGCCGATATCGTGACGGGCGTTTCCCTGCTGCTGGTCTTCACGGCACTGGGCATGAGACTGGGATACATGACGCTTCTGATGGCGCATATCACGTTCAACATACCCTATGTCATATTCTCCGTGCTTCCGAAGCTGCGTCAGCTGGATCCGAATCTGAATGAGGCGGCGCAGGATCTGGGCGCTCCTCCGTGGAAGGCCTTCTTCAAGGTCATCCTTCCGGAAATCAGCCCCGGCATCGTGACGGGCTTCCTGCTTGCGTTCACGATGAGCATCGATGACTTCGTCATCTCGTTTTTCACCACGGGCTCGGGCGTTTCAACGCTGTCGATCTACATCTATTCCATGGCGCGCCGCGGCATCAAGCCCGAGATCAACGCGCTGTCGGCACTGATGTTCATCGTAGTGCTGACGCTTCTGCTCATTGTCAATCTGCGCTCGTCACGCGAGAAGAAGGACGACCGTCCGGTTTCGGTGCGCGCCCGCTCCTCCTCCCGCTGAAGAAGGGTATACAAATTCAAAAAAGAAAGGTTTTGGGATGTTAGGGTTGAAAAAGGTAATTGTTTTTGCACTTGCGTGCATGATGTTGATTGCAATGCTTCTCTCCGGCTGCGCCGGCAGCGGCGACGCGAACCAGAAAACGCTCTATGTATTCAACTGGGGCGACTACATCGGAGAGGGCGTAATCGATCTGTTTGAGCAGGAGACCGGCATTAAGGTCGTCTATGAAATGTTCGAGCAGAATGAAGACATGTACACGAAGATCACCTCCGGCGGCTCGTACTACGATGTCATCTTCCCGTCGGATTACATCATCGAGAAGCTCATTTCCGAGGATCTTCTGGCGCCGATCAACTTCGACAATATTCCGAATTATTCCCTGATCGACGATAAGTATAAGAATCTGGCGTTTGATCCCGATAATACCTATTCCGTTCCCTATATGTGGGGTACGCTGGGCATCGTCTACGACAAGACCCGCGTATCCGAACCCATCACGAGCTGGAACGCCCTGTGGGACGAGCAGTACGCGCGTGAGATTCTCATGTGGGACTCCGTCCGCGACTCCATCGGCCTGACGGCGAAGCTTCTGGGCTACTCCGTGAATACCACGGATGAGGGAGAGCTTGCCAAAATCGAGGAAAAGCTTCTGGAGCAGAAGCCCCTGGTGCTGTCCTATGCGGGCGACCAGATGAAGGATCAGATGATCGCGGGCGAGGCCATCATGGCGGTCATGTACTCCGGCGATGCCGCGACGATCATGCAGACCAACGAAAATCTCGCCTATGTCGTACCCGAGGAAGGCTCGAATATCTGGTTTGACAATATGTGCATCCTGAAGAGCTCGAAGAACAAGGAGCTCGCCGAGCAGTTCATCAACTTCATGTGCCGCACGGATGTCGCGGAAATGAACCGCGCCTATATCAACTATTCGACGCCCCAGAGCGAGGTCTACGAGGCGCTGCCCGAGGACATCAAGTCCGACCCCGTTCAGTATCCGTCCGACGACATCTATGAAAAGTGCGAGGTTTACATCAACCTGGGCACCGTGACGCAGAAGTACGACGCGCTCTGGACCCGCATCCTTGCGTCCTGAAAATAGGCAGTCTGTTGTCGGGCAGGGGGCATGCCGTGCGAAAGCGCACGGCATGCTCTGCCCCCGTTATTTTGAGAAGAATCAAGGCAGCTTTCAGGCACAGTCCTGATCGTAAGAAAGGAAACCGCATGCGTAAGGAAATGATTTCCGGCTTTGCCGATGAAGCGGCAAAGGATTTTGTCACACAGCTCAGCACCGTTCGCGGACTGGGCATGAAGTACCTGTGCCTGCGCAACATCGACGGTCGCTCCATCGTGGAGTTTTCCGAGGAGGAAGCGGCGAGCTACATCAAGCCCATGCTTGAGCAGTACGGCCTGGCTGTATCGTCTCTGGGAAGCCCCATCGGCAAGATCGTCGTAACCGACGAGGAGGCCTTTGAGCGTCAGTGCCGCGAGCTTGATACCCTCTGCAGGGTGGCGCGGGTGCTTGGCACGAAATTCATCCGCATCTTCTCCTTCTATCCGCCCGAGGGAGGGGACATTACGCAGTATCGCGATGAGGTCATGGCCAAGATGCACCGCTTCGTCGAAATCTGCAGACCCTACGGCGTCACGCCCATGCACGAAAACGAAAAGGGCATATATGGCGATACCGGAGCGCGCTGCGC
>CAVGLF010000142.1:0-4362 GCA_963630045.1 Butyricicoccaceae bacterium
CCCACGCCAAGGACGGCCGCATGCTCATCAAGACGAAGCCCGAGATCATCTACGGCGCGTTTGACGAGTCCCAGCTGGAGACCGGCATCGAGGGTGTCCAGTACTTCATCGAGACGCCGCTGGGCACGGGCTCCGTTCCGTTTGACGACTACTGCGCGGCGCTTGACGAGATCGGCTACCACGGCTACCTGTGCATCGAGCGCGAGGTGGGCGGCGACCCCGTCGGCGACATCATCCTCGCCGTGAATTTCCTGCGCAAGTACTGCAAATAACTGCATACGGCAAAAGACCTCCGGCTCAGAATCTCATGAAGAACTGAGCCGGAGGTTTTTCTTTGCCGCATACGATGCGGAATGCGGGAAAGCGGCGGTTATCTGACGGGCTGTGCGCGGGGGGCGCTTATTTTCCCCGCACGGGCAGCCAGTCCAGTACGTCCCGGATGTGCAGATCCCAGAAGTCCCAGTTGTGCTCGCCCGGCGCCTCCCTGTAGGTCAGGTCGAAGGAGGTGCCGAAGCGGTCGCGGAAGAGGCGGCTGTCGGGCAGAAGGCTGTCCTCGGTGCCGCAGACGGAGTAGAGCTTCGGACGCGGCGCGCCCGTATCAATCACCCGCTGCGCCAGCGCAAGGATGTCGTTTTCAGAGTCCGCCATATTTCCCGGCTCTCCGAAGACGCTCAGATACTCCCTTCCAAGCCCGTCCCCGGCGCACCACTTCGCGGTATCCGCCAGATCCAGCGCGCCCGAAAGGCTCGCCGCCGCGCCGAACTGCTCCGGGCAGCTCAGCGCGAGCTTGAAGGCACCGTAGCCTCCCATCGAATTGCCCGCCGCAAAGGTGTTCTCACGCCCCTCCGCCGCCGGGAAGTACGCACGGATGACCGCGGGCAGCTCATATGCCGTGAAGTCGAAGTAGCGAAGCCCTGCGGTCGTGTTCGTGTACCACGCGCGGTGCGTCGTCGGCATGACGACGATCAGGTCGTGTGCATAGATGTCGATGCGGGTGTATCTCTGCCACGCCGTCTGGTCATCGGAAAGCCCGTGCAGCAGATAGAGAACGGGATACCTGGCAGGGACGGTCTCCGGCGCCGGATACTGCGGATGCTCCGGGAGCAGCACGTCCACTCCGACAGCCTCCCCCAGCGCGTGCGAGAAAAAATCGATATGCAGCAGTGCCATATATTTTTTTCCTGCCTTTCACAAAAAATAAATGTCCATGATCCGGATGATTTTTTTCACTCCCGTCCCCGGGCGGAGGGGGGAGCCATGCGGGAGTCCCCTTATGTCCGCACGAAGATTGCCGAGGTCAGGATATCGCGGTACATCGAGCGGACGCAGGTGTAGATTTCCTCGCGCGTGTGGCTGCCCGAGTAGCACTCGCTGATGACGCTCCACAGCCCTCCGCACAGCAGTGCCGCTGTCTGCCGGGGCGTATAGCGCGGCACCATCTGAGCGGTGTGCCGCTCGATGTAGTCCTCGACGGCGGCGAAGATGTGGCGGGTGAACGCGGAGAACAGATAAGGATTGCGCTCCGGGGTGACCTGCGCGAAGAAGCCGTAGTTTCCCTCGTACAGATTCATGATGCACTCCAGCAGATTTTTATACCCGCCCAGCGTGTTCCCGTCGGGATTGTTCGCCAGCTGCAGCACATGGTAGCCATCTCCCGCCTGCGTCACATAGTCCTCGAACATCTCCTCCACCAGCGCATATTTGCTGTCGTAGTAATTGTAAAACGTGATGCGGCTGGTGTCGCCCCGTCTGCAGATTTCGGACACGGTGATGCTCTCAAACGATTTTTCCTTCAGCAGTGCGGCCAGCGTTGCCTTCAGATTCCGCTTCGTCTTGATGACCCTCTTATCGTCTGCGTTTCCTGAACGTCCGGCTTTTTTTGTATAGATATCCATCGCACTGTCCATCCTTTGTCATTGCAATTGGCGCAGGGTATATGTTATTATAACATATGTCATGTTATATTGCAACATGTTCTGCCGTGCGGAGTCTCCGCAGTTTTCGCTCCTGAGGGGTTTTCCCCCGTGACGGGACTTATACCGCCGCGGCACAGAAGTCTTTTGTTGCGGCAATGCCGCAATGAAAACCGCGAAAGGATGATTCTCCATGAGCCGCAGCTTCATTCTGTCCTGCGAATCCACCGTGGACGTACCCTTTTCCTATATGGAATCCCGCGACATCCCCGTGCTCTTCTATTCCTATTATGTAGACGGTCAGGAATACCCCGACGACATGGGGCGCGACCCCGCCGCGCTGCCCCGCTTCTATGATTTTCTGAGCGCGGGCAAGCTTCCCACCACCTCCCAGCTCAACGAGCCCGCCTACGAGGCCTTCTTCGAGGAGCTGCTGCAGCGCGGCAACGTGCTGCACATCGCCTTTGGCTCGGGAATGACGCAGTCCGTGGGGAATGCGCTGATCGCCGCTGAAACCATGCGCGCGCGTCATCCGGAGCGCCGTCTTGTAGTGCTCGACTCCTACTGCAGCTCCTCCGGATACGGTCTGCTTGTGGACGGAGCCGCCGACCTTGCGGATTCGGGCGCCTCGCTGAGCGAGGTCTCCGACTGGGTGCAGGCAAACGCCCGCTGCGTCCATCATCAGTTCTACTCGACCGATCTCGCCTACTTCCGCCGGAGCGGACGCGTCTCGGGTCCCGCCGCCGCAGCAGCCTCCATCCTGGGCATCTGCCCCATCATGCGCTTAAACCGTGACGGACAGATCATCGCCTACAGCAAGGTGCGCGGTCAGAAGCGCGCCATCGAGACGACGCTCGATACCATGGCGCAGCATGCCAGAAACGGCGCGGAGTACGCGGGCAAGTGCTGGATCTGCCACTCAAACTGCCCGGAATCCGCCGAGCTCACGCGTAAGGCGCTCCTCGAGCGCTTCCCCTATGTGCGCGACGTGCGCATCTGCGACATCGGCACGATCATCGCCTCCCACTGCGGTCCCGGCACCGTTGCGGTCTTCTTCTTCGGCGACGAGCGGGCAGAGTGATCGGAACATGAAAAAAAGAGGCTCTTTTCCCCCGCGCGGCGGCGGTGAAGAGCCTCCCTTTTTTGTGCTTTTTTCCCCCGGGGTGACATCCGTCCCCCGTTCCGGTTTTACCCGATGCTCAGCACCTTATACCCCTTGTCCGTGACAGCCTTTCGCAGCTCCTCGTCCGAAGCCGCCGCCTTGAGCGTAAGCACGGCCGTGCCCGTCTTGTGGCTGACCTCGGCAGACTCCACGAAGGGGAGCGCCTCCAGCGCCGTCTTCACGGCGGCTTCGCAGTGCGGGCACATCATGCCCTCGATCTTCATCGTCTTTTTCATGCTCGTATTCTCCTTCTGATTTTGAATGATATCGTCCGGAATCCGTACCGGATTCCTCCTTTTCCGGTCATGCGAGGGATCGCGGAGTCTGAACAGGTTCAGCCTCAGGGCATTCGTCACGACGCAGAAGCTCGACAGGCTCATCGCGGCAGCTCCGAACATCGGATTCAGCGTGAGTCCCGCCGGGATGAATACGCCCGCCGCCAGCGGTATGCCGATGGCGTTGTAGAAGAACGCCCAGAACAGGTTCTGATGGATGCTTCTGAGCACCGCACGGCTCAGACGGATTGCCGCGGGGATGTCCGAGGCGCGGCTCTTCATCAGCACGACGTCCGCGGAGTCGATGGCGACATCCGTGCCCGCGCCGATGGCGATGCCCACATCCGCCCGCGTAAGTGCCGGAGCGTCGTTGATGCCGTCTCCGACCATGGCAACGCGTCCGCTCCTCTGAAGCGCCCGGATGACGCTTTCCTTCCCGTCCGGCAGTACGCCCGCGATGACGTGATCCACACCTGCCATGGCGCCGATGGCCTTCGCCGTGCGCTCGCGGTCGCCCGTGAGCATCACGACCTCGAGTCCCATGCTCCGAAGCTCTTTCACGGCCTGCACGCTGTCCTCACGCAGCACATCCGCCGCCGCGATGAGTCCCAGCGTCCTGCCGTCCCGCGCAAAGTACATCGGCGTCTTTCCCTGACCGGCCAGCACCTGCGCCTCCTGCCGCAGCTTTTCGGGAAGCTGCGCCCGCTGCTCGATGAACCGCTCATTGCCCGCGCAGAGCAGGTGTCCGTCCGTCCTTCCTGAAAGCCCGTTGCCCGGAAACGCCTCGAAGTCCGAAATGTCCGCCGGAGCGGCGAGTCCGCGCTCCTGTGCATACCTCAGCACGGCGCCCGCCAGGGGATGCTCGCTTCTGCGCTCAAGCTGCGCGGCGAGGCGCACAAGCTCCTCCTCCGTCACGTCCGGCGCCGTCCGCACGTCCGTCACGCGCGGCTCGCCCGAGGTGATTGTGCCGGTCTTATCCAGCGCCACGATCTGCACGCGTCCCGTCTCCTCC
>CAVGLF010000143.1:0-4329 GCA_963630045.1 Butyricicoccaceae bacterium
GGCGGGGGTTACTTCGCGCACGAGCCCCCGCAGGGGCTCTCATGCGCGTGGGAAGAGCTTGCCAGCTTCTCCGGAAGCGGAAGATTGTGCCGGGTGTAGTAGTCCGTCAGCGCCGCCTGCAGGGCCTCCTCGGCCAGGACGGAGCAGTGCAGCTTCTGCGGCGGGAGTCCCTCCAGCGCCTCGACGACGGCGCGGTTCGTCAGCTCCAGCGCCTCGTCCAGCGTCCGTCCGCGCACTAGCTCCGTTGCCATGGAGGAGGTCGCGACCGCCGCGCCGCAGCCGAAGGTCTTGAATTTGATGTCGGTGATCACGCCGTCCTCCACGCGCAGATAGAAGCGCATGATGTCTCCGCACTGCGGATTGCCGACCGTGCCGACGCCGTCCGCATCCGGAATCTCGCCGACGTTGCGGGGATGCGTGAAATGATCGAGAACCTTTTCGGAATACATGAGTAACGCTCCTTTTTTCGTTTTTAGTGATTTTCGGGCTGCGCGGAGGAGCTTTTCTGCATGTCCTCCCACAGCGGGGACATCGCGCGCAGACGATCCACCGCCTGACGCACGCGGAGGATGAGCTCGCGCACGTCCTCGGGGGTGTTCTCCCGGCCGAGCGTGAGCCTGAGGGAGCCGTGCGCGACCTCATGCGCAAGGCCGATCGCCATCAGCACATGCGAGGGCTCCAGAGACCCGGAAGAGCAGGCCGAGCCCGAGGACGCCGCCGCATCCAGCATGTCCAGCGTGAGAACGAGCGCCTCGCCCTCCACGCCCTCGAAGCAGAAGGAGGCATGCCCCGGCAGACGGCGGGTCGGATGCCCCGTGAGACGGCTTGCCGGAATGCGCAGCAGCTCGCGGATAAGCTCGTCGCGCAGAGGGACAAGACGCGCCGCCGTGTCCTGCATGGAGGAAACCGCCGCCTCAGCCGCCGCGCCCAGCCCTACGATGCCCGCGACATTCTCCGTGCCGCCGCGCCGCCCGCGCTCCTGACCGCCGCCGAAGATGAGAGGCTCTGCGCGCAGGCCGTTCTTCAGATACAGCGCGCCGACACCCTTGGGCCCCCCGAGCTTGTGCGCGGAGAGGGAAAGCGCCGAAATGTGCATGCTCCGCACGTCCAGCGGAATGTGCCCCGCAGCCTGCACCGCATCCGTGTGGAAGGGGATGCCGTGCGCCTCCGCAATGGCACCGATTTCGGCGATCGGCTCGATCGTGCCGATTTCGTTGTTCGCCGCCATGCAGGAGATGAGGACGGTGTCCGGGCGGATGGCGGCTTCGATGTCCGCGGGGGAGATGAGCCCGTCCGAATCCGGCGCGATCAGCGTGACCTCGAAGCCCTCGCGCCCGAGCGCCTCCAGCGTGTGGAGAATCGCGTGATGCTCGATGGCGGTGGAGATGATGTGCCGCCCGCGCGAGGCTCGCGCATGGGCAATGCCGCGCAGCGCCATGTTGTCCGATTCGCTTCCGCAGCCCGTGAAGATGATCTCCTCGGGACGCGCGCCCAGAGCGGACGCGACCTGCTCCCGCGCATGAGACACCGCAAGCCCCGCCTCACGCCCGATGGAATAGATCGAGGAGGGATTGCCGTAGCTGCGCAGCCACGGCAGCATCGCCTCGAACGCCTCCTCCGACAGAGGCGTCGTCGCGGAATGATCGGCATATATGAAACGAGACATGGAAGAACGCTCCTTTCCTGGATACCATGAGAATCGGCCTTTCGTTTACACCATTAGCATACCATGCTTGTAGGTAAAAAGAAACCGCAGAACCGTACAAAATGCGGCAGAGTTTTGCGGGATAAATCCGTCAGAATGCAAGAAAACGGGGGAAACATGCGAAAAGAAGCAAAAAATGCTTGACAGGGAAGGGAAATTGTGGTACAGTATTGCTGTTTTCCGAAGACCGCACGGGCGACAGCTTAAAAAGGAAGAATCCGGACGTGCGCAGGAGGCTGTTTTTGATATGGGAGAGGGTTTTATGGCATAAGACCCTCATGCTTTAGAGAAAGCCTTTTGTCTTGCATGGAAAACTGCGGACGAAGGGTTTATTTTTTGTTCGCATCGCAGAAAACTGGAGGTGAACACATGCCAAACGCAAAGGTCTTAGAGGAAAAGCGCGCTTTAGTAGCTGAGCTGACCGAAAAGATGAGAAACGCGAGCGCGGGCGTTCTGGTCGATTACAAGGGCATCAACGTAGCCAATGATACCAAGCTGCGCCGTGATCTTCGTAACGCGGGTGTCGAGTACTCGGTTATCAAGAACACGATGCTGCGCTTTGCCTGCGACGCTCTGGAGTTCAACGCTCTGGACGAGCAGCTCAACGGCACCACCGCTCTTGCGATCAGCCCGGAGGATCCGGTTGCGGCTGCGAAGATCCTGGTCGAGTTTGCCAAGAAGAATGACAAATTCAAGATCAAGGGCGGCTTCGTAGACGGCAAGGCGATCACGGCTGCGGAGGTTGAGGCTCTGGCCGAGCTTCCGTCCCGCGAGGTTCTCATCGCGCGTGTCCTGGGCGGCTTCAACGCCCCGATTTCCGGCCTTGTCGGCGTTACGAGCGGACTGCTTCGCGGTCTCGCCGTTGCTCTGGCGGCCATCGCCGAGAAGAAGGAAGAGCCCGCTGCATAAAGCGGAGCGTCGTCTTTCCCCTCGCTGCACCGAATACGCGCAAAGCTGCAAAGGCGCGTACAATCTGCAAGTACTGTGCGGGAAAGCCCCGCGCAGGGTATTTTTCATATGATGGAGGATATTACCATGGCTAGCGAAAAGATTCAGAAGCTGATTGATGACGTTAAGGCTCTGACCGTTCTGGAGCTCTCCGAGCTCGTTAAGGCTCTCGAGGAAGAGTTCGGCGTTTCCGCCGCCGCTCCCGTCGCCGTCGCCGCTGCTCCGGCTGCCGCCGCTGCCGCTCCGGTCGAAGAGAAGACCGAGTTCACCCCCGTTCTGGCGAACTTCGGCGCGAACAAGATCACCGTTATCAAGGTCATCCGTGAGATCACCGGCCTGGGCCTGAAGGAAGCCAAGGATCTGGTTGACAACTGCCCGAAGCCCATCAAGGAGAACATCTCCAAGGACGAGGCCGACGAGATCGCGAAGAAGCTGGAAGAGGCCGGCGCCAAGGTCGAAATCAAGTAAGTTTTCGCCTTTGTTTGTTGAAAAGTCCGCATCCTTTGAAAAAAGGATGCGGGCTTTTTGCTTGTCCCGGGAAAGGTCTCTCCAAATCCTCTGGGGGGAAAAAGAGTGCTTGCAATTTGGGGTGGATTGTGCCATACTAGCAATGCGGAGAAGCGTACAGGGATTCCGCGAAGCTGCGTACAAATAATGAGAAGAGCGAGGGATTCATTATCATGAAACTGATCGACAAAATCGGCATTCAGCTCTACACGGTTCGCGAAAACTTCAAAACGCCCGAGGAAGCCGCCGAGACCTTCAGAAGGCTCCGGGCACTCGGCTACGAGGAGGCTCAGACCGCCGGCTGCTACGGCATGGAATACGACCTGTTCTACAGGCTTGCGCATGACGCGGGGATCGAGATCGTCGGCACGCATGACGACTTTGACCTCATGGTGAACGACATCGACGCCGCCATCGCGCGTCACAAGGCGCTGCACACGACGAACATGGGCATCGGCGGCTTCGGCGCTGCCAACGTGGAGGAGGCTCAGCGCTTCATCGAGACCGCGAACCGCATCGGCGCGCGCGCGGCACAGGAGGGCATGAAGTTCACCTATCACAATCACAGCAACGAGTTCATCCGGCTGGAGAACGGACGCACGCTGATGGACATGCTGGTCGAGGGACTCGATCCCGAAACCACGAGCTTCGTGCTCGACACGCACTGGGTGCAGAACGCCGGAGGAGACGTCTGCGCGTGGATCGAGAAGCTCTCGGGACGCATCGACATCCTGCATCTGAAGGACATGAGCGTTGTACGTGACGCAGACGGACGCGTTCACAATCAGATTGCCGCCATCGGACGGGGCAACATGGACTTCGACCGCATCATCCGTGCGGCGCGCGCCGCCGGAGTCCGCTACTACTGCGTTGAGCAGGACAACTGCCCGCAGGAGAACTTTGAGGACGATGCCGGGTTCTCGGCGCGCTACCTCAGAGAGCACTTCATGCAGGACTGAGCCCCTGCACGGCTTTCCTTCTTTCCCGCTGCATACAGGCATCCCCAGCTGAAATCTTTCCCCGTCAGGGGAAAGATTTCAGCTTTTTGCTGCGCTTTGAGCCCGCGCCCGTACTGCCCTTCCTGTCGCCGGGGCTGCCGTGCTGTATCCTTACGAAGTTTTCCTGCTATAGGAAAACTTCGGTGCCTCAAGAAGTGCCCGACGCAGCCT
>CAVGLF010000144.1:0-4284 GCA_963630045.1 Butyricicoccaceae bacterium
CTGGATCGACTCGGAGGGAATTACGGAGGAGAACTGCCGGGAGCTTCTCGGCGCAGAGGACGGCATCATCGTGCCCGGCGGCTTCGGCGGACGCGGCATCGAGGGGATGATTCTGGCGGCGCAGTATGCCAGGGAGCAGCGCATTCCGTACTTCGGCATCTGCCTCGGCATGCAGATTGCGGTCATCGAGTACGCGCGGCATGCCGCGGGGCTGCCCGACGCGCACTCGGGCGAGTTCGACGAGCTCTGCGCGCATAAGGTCATCGACTTCATGCCCGGGCAGAGCGATGAGATCGACAAGGGCGGCACGCTGCGCCTGGGCGCGTACCCCTGCGTCATAAAGCCCGGCACGACGATGGAGCGCTGCTACGGCAGGCGCGAGATCTCCGAGCGTCACCGCCATCGCTATGAGTTCAACAACGACTACCGCGAGGCGCTTACGGCGGCGGGGCTGACGCTTTCGGGACTGTCGCCGGACGGACGTCTGGTCGAGACTGTGGAGCTTTCGGACAGACCCTTCTTCGTCGGCGTACAGTACCATCCGGAGTTCAAAAGCCGTCCCAACCGCGCGCATCCGCTGTTCCGGGGCTTCGTGGAGGCCTCACTGAATCATTCGGAGATCGGGGAGTAAAAAAACATGTCTGAGAACCTGCATGAGGAATGCGGCGTTTTCGGCGTCTGGGCGCCGGAAAGCTGCAACGTGGCGAGCCTGGTATACTACGGACTCTATGCCCTTCAGCACAGAGGACAGGAGAGCGCGGGCATCGTCGTCTGCGCGGACGGAGGGTTTACCTCCCAGAAGGATCTGGGACTGGTGAGCAGCGTCTTTTCACGCGAGAGTCTCGGCAAGCTCCCGCGGGGCGGAATGGCCGTCGGCCATGTGCGCTACGGCACGACCGGAGGCACCAACCGCGCCAACTGCCAGCCCATTGAGGTCAGCTACCAGCGCGACAAGATGGCGCTGGCGCATAACGGCAACCTGAGCAATGCCTACGAGCTGAGACTGGAGCTGGAGCTGCGCGGCGCGATCTTCCATACGACGACGGACACGGAGATCATCGCCTATCTCGTCACGCAGGAGCGCCTGACGACGCCCTCCATCGAGGTGGCAATCAACCGCGCGATGCGCCGGCTTGACGGCGCGTATTCGCTGGTGATCATGTCGCAGTCGAAGCTGGTGGCGGCGCGCGATCCCTACGGCTTCCGTCCCCTGTGCTACGGGAAAACGGCGGACGGCACCTGGATTGTCGCCTCGGAATCCTGCGCGCTGGCGGCGGTCGGCGCGCGGTTCGAGCGGGATCTGGAGCCCGGCGAGATTCTGACCTTCGACGAGCGGGGCGTACACTCCGACCGTACGCACTGCGGGCAGAAGGAAAAGCGCATCTGCATCTTCGAGTACATCTATTTTGCGCGTCCGGACTCCGTCATCGACGGCGTTCCGGTGCATGAGGCGAGGCAGAAGGCCGGCCGGATTCTGGCAAAGGCGCATCCCGCGGATGCGGATATCGTCATCGGCGTGCCGGACTCGGGGCTGGATGCGGCGCTGGGATTTGCGCAGGAGTCCGGGATTCCCTACGGCATCGGCTTCATCAAGAACAAGTACATCGGACGCACCTTCATCTCGCCGGGACAGGACAGAAGACTGGATCAGGTGAAAATCAAGCTCAACCCCATCGCCAGCGTCGTGCGCGGCAAGCGCGTCGTGATGATCGACGACTCCATCGTGCGCGGCACGACGAGCGGACAGATCGTGAATCTGCTCAGAGAGGCGGGGGCGACCGAGATTCACATGCGCATCTCCTCGCCGCCCTTCCGCAATCCCTGCTTCTACGGGACGGATATCGACTCGCGCGAAAACCTCATCGCGTGTCAGCACACGATCCCCGAGATCGCCCGGATCGTCGGCGCGGACAGCCTGGGCTTCCTGCCGGAGGAGGAGCTTCCGAATCTCATCGGCAGCTCCGGGATCTGCGACGCCTGCTTCTCGGGGCGGTATCCGACCCGCATCCCGAAAAATACGGACAAGAGCCGCTTTGAGGGCTGAGAGACGTCCCTTGCACCCCCCGGAAAGAAAAAACGCGCCGCCCCGCTTGACAAGACGGGGCGGCGCATGGTACAATACTGCAGGGAAAAAGGGAGTAGCCTGCGCTTTTTTATAAGGAAGGAAGCGTTGAATGAATCGCCATCCCGAGACTGCGGTCTCCGGTTCATTCCGACATAAAAAGGCGAGACTTTTACCGGGGAAAAAGGGGAAGTGTGAGATTTCCGCTTTTTAAAACGGTAAGGGTCGCGTCTTTTTTGCAATCCGGAAAAAATAAAGCGCGGGTCGGCACTGCCTTACAAAAAAACAGGAGTGTGAAGTCAATGAGTTTTCTGCTTGACGGCGTACGGGCCGTCACATGGCAGCAGTGCGTGATGTATCTGGTCGGCATCCTGCTGATCTATCTCGCCATCAAGAAGGACTATGAGCCGTCTCTGCTGCTGCCGATGGGCTTCGGCGCGATTCTCGTCAACCTGCCGATGTCCGGCGTACTCAATCAGATGGTTGAGGGCATCGGAGAGAGCAACGGCATTATCCAGTGGATGTTTGAAATCGGCATCGACGCCAGTGAGGCGCTGCCGCTGCTGCTGTTCATCGGCATCGGCGCGATGATCGACTTCGGTCCGCTGCTGTCCAATCCCAAGATGCTCCTGTTCGGAGCCGCGGCGCAGTTCGGCATCTTCTTTGCGATGACCGCCGCCGTGCTGCTGGGCTTCAACCTTGCGGATGCCGCCTCCATCGGCATCATCGGCGCTGCCGACGGCCCGACCTCCATCCTCGTCTCCCAGGTGCTGCATTCCAACTACATCGGACCGATCGCCGTTGCCGCGTATTCGTACATGGCGCTCGTCCCGATCATCCAGCCCATGGCCATCAAGCTCGTGACGACGAAGAAGGAACGCGCCATCCGTATGCCGTACAATCCGGCGAAGGTGTCCCGTCTTCTGCGCATCTGCTTCCCCGTCCTCGTTACGATAATCGCGGGCTTCATCGCTCCGATGTCCGTCTCCCTGGTCGGCTTCCTGATGTTCGGCAACCTGCTGCGTGAGTGCGGCTGCCTGGACAAGCTCTCCGAGACGGCGCAGAACTCCCTTGCGAACCTGATCACGCTGGTGCTGGGCATCACGATCTCCTTCTCGATGCGCGCCGAGCAGTTCGTCAACGTCCAGACACTCATCATCATGGCCTTGGGTCTGGTTGCGTTCATCATCGACAGCATGGCGGGCGTCATGTTTGCCAAGTTCCTGAATCTCTTCAGCAAGACGAAGGTGAATCCGATGGTCGGTGCCGCCGGCATTTCGGCCTTCCCGATGTCCGCGCGTGTCATCCAGAAGCTCGGCCTTGAAGCGGACAATCAGAACCATCTGCTGATGCATGCTGTCGGCGCGAATGTCGCGGGACAGATTGCATCGGTGCTCGCGGGCGGCATGATCCTGAACCTCGTGCCCCAGCTGATCCGGTAAAGGAGGACGTAAGACAATGAATTATGATCCCGTTGCACTTCAGGCGTCCCTGACGGTTATGTGGCAGGGCATGCTCGGCATCTTCGCGGTTATGGCGCTCATCACCGTGATCGTGCATCTGTTCACGAAGTTCACAAAGTAAAGAGACGAAAAAAGCCTCCCGGGCCGGTTTTTCAGGGGATTCTGATCGGCTCGGGAGGTTATTTTTTTTGCCGGGCGGCTCGTTCAGACCCTGCGGCTTTGCTCAAAGCACTCGATGGCGGCGCGGATGGAGTCGCCGTTTTCCCGCAGGAGACGCGACGCTTCCGCATCCGTGCAGCCCGTGGCCTCCGTGATGATGCGCTCGGCGCGGCGGCGGAGCTTTGCGTTGGTCGGACGCATGTTGATCATGTAGTTGCGCCAGACGCGCCCGGTCTTCACCATCGCTCCGGTGGAGAGCATATTCAGCACCAGCTTCTGCGCCGTGCCGGATTTCATGCGCGTCGAGCCCTGAATGACCTCGGGACCCACGACGGGCGTGATGGCAATGCCGGCGGCCTGCGGCAGCGGCGTACCGGGATTTGTCGAGACGGCAATGGTGGCGGCGCCCAGCGCGTGCGCCCAGCGGACGGCATACACCACGCTCGGCGCGTGTCCCGATGCGGAGAGCCCGACCAGAACGTCCGCGGAGGAGAATCCGCGCGCTGACAGCTCGCTGATGCCCGCATCGGGGTCGTCCTCCGCGCCCTCGACGGCGCGGAAGACCGCGCGCTCGCCGCCGACCATGACGCCCTGTACGAG
>CAVGLF010000145.1:0-895 GCA_963630045.1 Butyricicoccaceae bacterium
GAAAACGGAAGGGACGGGCATGAATGCGACAGCCGCATAGGGATATCATTCAAAGACCAATGCGGCAAGTCAAAAGCAAAATGGAACAGGCACCGTAAGCGGCAAAAATGCTGTTTACGGTGCCTGTTTTTTATCTGTATCTTCTTTTTCTTCGAATTTGAGATTGTTATAGTTTGCTGAGAATAGAAATGCCTGCCGCTTTCCTGCCCCCCCGTCACTCCATCCGTAAAATCAGATTCCGCCTATTGACAAATCCGTTTTTCCTCAGTGTAATAATGATGTCGATGCAGCATTTGCAGGCGCTTGTCCGTCCGACTCTGATGAACATTTACCGTATCACCGCCGAGGAATCGGACTTGTATTTCCGTGATCTGTGGTTCGTTGTTCATAGCCTGTCCACGCTGATCGTGACCGGCGATTGCCCCTACTCTGACCAGGAGTAGGGGCATATCCTGACGGGCTTCAGTGTCAGTATCTGCAAATCCATCAAAGAAATTCCTGGACTCGCGGCAGGTACCTTTGACCGTGATGCTGAGTTTCGATCGCTGGTCAGCAAATGAACGAGTTGCTTGCACCCATTGTTGGCTTTGATTACAAGATGCGCGGCTGATGCTCCGGCGCGATGCCGGTACCGTTATCCCGCACCGTCACCCGCGCCTCCCTCGCACTCAAGCATGACATGATGCGCCGCGGCGGTCTGCCCGCAAGCCATCCCGAAAGCGCAAGCGCGGCGAGAACGATGATGAGCACCGGCTCCAGCGTCATGAGCGCCAGCTTGCCGACGGTCGCGCGGCTGATGGAAATGCGCAGCTCCGTGCCGTCGATTCCCGGCAGCATGATGTCCAGCACCACAAGCTGCAACGCCTCCTTTTGCAGCGCGTTCCAGAAGACGCCT
>CAVGLF010000145.1:905-4235 GCA_963630045.1 Butyricicoccaceae bacterium
GCGGACTGCAGCGCATAGAACTCGATATCGCGGATGCCTGCGCTGTCCTCGACGCACCAGAGTTCAGCTTTCTGTTCCGTTCATATCCCCGGTTCTCACTTTAAAAAAAAGGTGGGATGCCGCCGCAAAGACGCCGCGGCATCCCACCATCAGAACCCCCGATTTTCGATTTTAATACAGCGGGCCGAAGGCTGCGCAGGCGCGGTAGTCCGCAGCCTCCAGATCCTTCGTTCCGAAGGCCGACCACGCCGCCGGACGGTAGACTCTTGCGTCCTCGACGTTGTGCAGGCTTACCGGAATGCGCAGGATGGAGGCGAGCGCCAGAAGCTCCGCTCCGATGTGTCCGTAGGAGAAGGAGCAGTGATTCGCGCCCCAGTTCGCCATGACGGAATAGACATCGGTAAATGCGTCGCGCCCCGTGAGTCTGGGCGCAAAGTAGGTCGTCGGCCAGGACGGATCGGTGCGGCGGTTGATGACATCATGCACCTCGCGCGGCAGCTCGACCGTATAGCCCTCGGCAAGCTGCAGCACCGGCCCAAGGCCGTGGACGATGTTGACGCGTACCATGGTCACGGGCATGCCTCCGCGGCTGAGGAAGGTGGAGGAGTAGCCGCCTCCGCGGAAATACGGCAGATTGGCAGGCCCCCAGGTGGTGGCCTTCAGCGTGCGGTCGATGTCCTCCTGCGTAAGCTCCCAGAAGGGCTTCATGCAGGGCTTCCCGTCCGCATCCAGGCACTCGCCCGCACCGTCCAGAGCGGCGGCTCCGGAGTTGATCAGGTGAATGAAGCCGTTTTCGGCTCCTCCCACGGGCTTCCAGCCGGTCACGCGCTCCACCGCGTCGGGCGACCAGTAGGTACGCACATCGCAGAAGACGGACGCGCTGTTGGTCAGAAGATGCCCGAAGAGCATCGACACGCCGTTCAGCGAATCGTTCTCTGTCGCAAGCAGGAAGGGCGCGCGCGGACCGTTCCAGTCGAAGGTCGTGTTGGACATGGCCTCCATGAAGTCTCCGTTGGGCAGATAGTCCGTCCACTGACGCTGACCCTGGAAGCCCGCGAGAATGGCGTTGTGCCCGAGGGATTCCTCAAAATAGCCCATTTCACGAAGCTTCGGGTTGCCGTGCATCAGATCCTGCGCGATCATCGCCATTTTCACGCAGTACGCCCACTCGGCATCCTTCTGCTCACGGCTGTGCCGGATGTCCGCGGGGTTATAGTCCTCGCCCTCCGGGCAGTGCGCACGCGTCCACGCATAGGCGCGCTCGAACTCCTCATGGTCGTAGATGCCGCGATTGATGCGGCGGTCAAACTCGATCATGTCGATGTACTCGTTGCGCATGCCGAGATAGTGCTGGAAAAATTCGTCCTTGACATGGGAGCCGCCGATGCCCATGGCCACGCCGCCCATGGACAGATACGACTTCCCGCGCATCAGTGCGGCGGCGAGTCCCGCGCGGGCGAAGGTCAGAAGCTTGGCTGCCGCATCCTCCGGAATTTCGGTGTCGGAGGCATCCAGCACATCGTGTCCGTAGATGGAAAATGCGGGAAGCCCCTTCTGCGCATAGCTCGCCATGGCGGCTGCCAGATAGACCGCTCCGGGGCGCTCCGTGCCGTTGAAGCCGTAGACGGCCTTCGGGCGGACGGGATCCGCATCCATGACCTCCGTGCCGTAGCACCAGCAGGGAGTGACCGTAATGGAGAGCCCGACGTTTTCGCGCCGGAACAGCTCCTCGCAGGCGGCGGCCTCCGCCACGCGTCCGATGGTGCTCTCCGCAATGACGCAGCGCACCGGGCTGCCGTCCGGGCAGCGCAGCCTGCCCTCCAGAAGCGCCTTCACGGACAGCGCCATGTTCATGGTCTGCTCCTCCAGCGTGTCACGCACGCCGGGGCGGCCGTCAATAACGGGTCGGATACCGATTTTCGGAAAGCTCATAGCAAATCAAAACCTCCTGATTATAGAATTATAATGGGGGGATTGTCAGATTGTCATGATGCGGTACAGCTCCGCAGCGGCCGCCAGGCCGCCTAAATTGGAAAAATGGGTTCCGTCTGCCACGCGGCACTCCTCAAGGCGGGGCGTCAGCGCACGGCCCTCAATGACGCGAAATCCGTGCGACCGGATTACCTCGCGCAGAGCCGCATCGTACGCCTGTCTCAGCTCCTCCGCAGGCTCCCGGACGCACCAGGTCAGCGTCGTGACGGCGATCCGGGCTGCGGGGTACATCGCCCCGAGCTTTCCCAGATACGCGTCTGCCTTCGCCGCCATCGCGGGAATCTCCCGGGGATCCCTGTAACGGGGCATGCCATCGCGGTAGACGACCGCGCCGTTTTCCTCCCGAAGGTAGAGGTCGTTCGCACCGAACTCAGCGAAGACGATCTCCGGGTGCAGCTCCTCCCGCGCGTCCAGCGTCGAGGCGTCGTAATACAGCGAACCAACGCCGCGGTTGAGGCTGCTCATGCCGCTCATGCGGGCAAAGGACGATGCGAACGCCAGCGAGTGATTCGGCGTATAGGCCGACTGCGTGATGGAGTCCCCGCAGAAGAGCACGAGCGGCCGATCCTCAGGTACGGGACGCGCGTCCCCGAGCTCGAAATCGGAGAGACTGCATGCGGAGTTTGCCGGGAGCCAGATTTCAAGGAGCGACTCGCCGGGAGACTCTTTTGCATACTCAAAGCGTCCGCAGGCGGGCTCGGACGGCAGCGTCTGCGCGGACACAAGCGTTCCGTTTTCCCAAATGTCAAAGCCTCCAGCCGACGTATAGAAGCCCTGCGTGCGCCAGGAAAAGGCGATGCGCGGCGAGGAGGTGCGCATGACCAGCCGCACGCCCGCCGTACAGCGTCCGAGACGCTCATACATGGGATCCAGCGCACCCAGCGCACGAAGCGAGTCCTCCGTAAAACGGCGCGCTGTCCACACGCCGTCCCGGTTCTCAACGCTCACGGCTCCGTGAAAGAACTCTCTCACGTCAAAGCTCACCCCTTTGCTTTCCTTTAGTTCAGGAAGTCCTTCAGCTTCTTGGAGCGGCTGGGATGGCGCAGCTTGCGCAGAGCCTTGGCCTCGATCTGACGGATGCGCTCGCGGGTGACGTTGAACTCGCGTCCGACCTCCTCCAGCGTACGGGAGCGTCCGTCCTCCAGTCCGAAGCGCAGCTTCAGCACCTTTTCCTCTCTGGGCGTCAGCGTGGACAGCACGTCCACCAGCTGCTCACGCAGAAGGGTGAAGGACGCCGCCTCCGCAGGCTCGGGTACATCGTTGTCCGAGATGAAGTCGCCCAGATGGGAGTCCTCCTCCTCGCCGATCGGCGTCTCCAGGCTGACCGGCTCCTGCGCG
>CAVGLF010000146.1:0-4181 GCA_963630045.1 Butyricicoccaceae bacterium
TCCTTTTTTTGTCGTGCGGGTTCGTACCTGTATTTTTCGGGGCGAGGGGGAGAGCCCCGCACCCCCGTTTTTTGTCGCGCGAGGGGAGAGCCCCTGGGGGGAGTGCCGCGCGGGTTCATACCTTTTTGAGAGTCGAGTGAACTCGAGCTCCTTTTTTGCCGTGCGGGCTCGCATCTGTATTTTCGGGGCGAGGGAGAGCCCCGGGGGAGTGCCGCGCGGGCTTTACTTCGTGCGGAGGAAGGCGCGGCAGGGGGCGCAGGAGGTGCCTTCCACACGCAGGGGGAGTGCCGTGAGAAGGACGTGCGCCGGAAGCTCCTCTGTCAGTATGACCGGTGCCAGCATCAGAATGTCCGCTGCGTAGAAGTCCGCGAAAAAGCCCTGCGGGTTTTCACGGCTTTCCCATATGGGGGAGTCCGCGCCCAGAAGGAAGGGACGCTGACGGATCAGAAGCTCCATCGCACCGCGCGAAAAGTACGGAGCCTCCGATGTAAACCGCGCGTCGCGCCAGTACGCACCGTGCCCCGTGCTGATCAGAATCGCCTCGCCCGGATGGATCCCTCCGGCGGCGTCCAGAGCCTGCGCTGCGGCGTCGCGCGTGATCATCCTCCGTCCCCCGCCCAGGTAGTCGGAGGGACGCAGCTTCAGCACCGTCGCGGGTATGTCGGTCAGCCGCTCAAGCGGCACCTCGCTCAGATTGTAGGACTCAGAGCCGAACCAGTGAGCCGGCGTTTCCAGATAGGTGCCGGTCTGGGAGTGCATGCCGTCGAAAATCTCGCAGTAGACGGACTTGGCAAGCCACTCCGGCTGCGGCACGGGACGGATCCGGACATCGGGAAAGGGTTCTCCGTTGCCCCACATCCCGGTATAGACAGGTCCCGTGATATCCCAAAGCATGCTGCATCCTCCCTTTGCTGCGGCGTATATCCTATATTCCGTTTCATTATAGCATGAATCCGTACGGATGGCAAGAACTTTTGCGCCCGCCTGAACAAAGGGCACCTTTTGCAAAAAAAGGTGGGAGAGAAGCTCCCCCCGCCTACCCGGGGGAGCCGTGAGCGACAAGACCGCCCCCCGGGGGGAGGCCTCGGGGGAGGGGAAAAATAATCCCTTTACAACCGATGCGTTTCGCTGTATAATAAGAAGAGTTTGACGTGTCCCGTCCGGTCATCGGGAATTATGCGGACGGGAAATCATGCGGTGAAGGAAAAGGAGCTGGAGGAGACTGAAGCTGCAAAGAGAATCAATCGGCATCATAGGCGGCGGCGCGGCGGGGCTTTGCGCGGCGGCGGTTCTTTCGCGCGCGGGCTTCGGCTGTACCGTCTTTGAAGGTCTGCCGCGCGTGGGCAAGAAGCTCCTTGCGACCGGAAACGGACGCTGCAACCTGACGAATCTCGACATGTCCCCCGCGCACTACCGCGGAGACCCCGACCTTCTTAAGACCGTGCTCGGAGGCTTTATGCCCGAGGACGCCCGGGCTTTTTTCCGCACGCTCGGGCTTTTCACCTGTGCCGATGACTCCGGACGCGTCTACCCGCTTTCGGGACAGGCCGCATCCGTGCTGGATGCGCTGCGCCTTTCGGCACAGGAGAACGGCACCGAGCTCCGGGCCGGTGCGCCCGTGACGGCGGTTGAGCCCGTGAGATCGGACTTTTGCATCCGTCAGGGCGACAGCCGCACGACCGTTTCCCGCGTCATCCTGGCCTGCGGAGGACGCGCCGCCTCGGCCTGCACAGGATATGAGATTGCCGGAAGGCTCGGCATCCCCGTCACGCCTCTTGCCCCCGCGCTCTGCCCCGTCCCCGTGCGGGAGAGCTCGCTGAGGGCGCTGAAGGGTCTGCGCGTCCGCGCGGAGGTCGGCGCAGTGCATCGCGGAAGGACGATTGCGAGGGAGTCGGGCGAGGTGCAGTTTGCGGAGCACGCGCTCTCCGGCATCTGCGTATTCAATCTGGCGGGCGTTGTGCGCGAGCATCCGGGCTGTGTCCTGTCGCTCGATCTGCTGCCGGAGGAGCGGAATGCTCAGAAGCTTGTCCGCGAGCTTGTGCGCGCGATTCCGAGGCGTCCCGCAGAGGGGCTTCTGGCGGGGCTTGTGCCCGGACGGATCGGAACGACGATCATGCGCGCCTGCTTCGAGGGAAGCCTTCATACGGAGGCGGAAGAGCTGCCGGAGGAGACCCTTTGCCGGATTGCGGACACGCTGAAGGACTGGCGCTTCACGCCTGCGGGCACGCCGGCCTGGGAGAGCGCACAGGTAACGCACGGAGGCATTCCGGCGGGTGAGCTCGACGCGCGGAGCCTGGAGATCCGGCGTGTGCCGGGACTGTACGCCGTCGGGGAGATCGTGGACGTGGACGGGGACTGCGGAGGGTACAATCTGCACTGGGCATGGGCGAGCGCTCATGCCGCCGCCCGTGCCGTTCTGGGAGGAAAAACGCTGTGAAGCTGATCATTCGCGGCATCAGTCTGCCGCTTTCCGCAGCGCCGGAGGAGCTTTTGGCGGCAGCGTCCCGCCGGGCAGGCGTGCCGGTGCAGTCCCTGCGCGTCCTGCGCCGCGCCGTCGACGCCAGAAAGAAAAGCGACGTGCATTTTGTCTATCATGTGGAGGCTTCGGTGCGCAGCCGTCCGCGCAGGTACTCCGACGACGTGCATCCGGCTGAGGAAAAGACGCTCGAGCCGGTGGGACGGTGGTGCATGACGGAGCGTCCGCTGGTCGTGGGCGCGGGCCCCGCGGGACTCTTCGCGGCGCTGACGCTGGCGCGGGCGGGAGTGTGTCCCATCGTCTGCGAGCGCGGCGATCCGGTGGAGCTGCGCCGGACGCGCGTGCGGAGCTTCTTTGACGGAGGAGACCTGGACACGGAGTGCAACATCCAGTTCGGAGAGGGAGGCGCAGGCGCGTTTTCCGACGGCAAGCTGACAAGCGGCATCTCCGATCCCCGCAGCCTGCAGGTGCTGCGCGACTTCGTGGATGCGGGTGCGCCGGAGAGCATCCTGTGGGACGCAAAGCCCCACATCGGAACGGACAGGCTTCCGGACACCGTAGCGGGTCTGCGGCGTGAAATCGAGGCACTGGGAGGAGAATTCCTGTACCGCACGAAGCTGAACCGGCTGATTCTCCGCTCGGGACGCGTGGCCGGCGCCGAACTCTCGCGCGGCGGCGTGACGCAGGAGGTTTCGACTCCGGCCGTGCTGCTGGCTCCGGGGCACAGCGCGCGCGACACATTTGAAAGCCTGCTGGAGCAGGGCGTGGAGATTGTCCAGAAGCCCTTTTCCGCCGGTGCGCGCATCGAGCATCCGCAGCGCTTCATTGACGAGGCGCAGTACGGCGCGTTCGCGGGGCATCCGGCTCTGGGCGCGGCGGATTACAAGCTGGCGGCGCATCTGCCGAACGGACGGGGGGTCTACACCTTCTGCATGTGTCCCGGAGGCACGGTAGTCGCGGCGGCCTCGGAGCGGGAGAGCGTCGTCACGAACGGCATGAGCGTCTATGCGCGGGACGGCGAGAACGCCAACGCCGCGGTGCTTGTGTCGATTGCGACATCCGATTTCCCGTCGAGCCATCCGCTGGCGGGGATTGAGCTTCAGAGAATGATAGAGCGCAGGGCATTTGACGGGGCACATCCGTATTATGCGCCGGCGCAGACGCTGGGGAGCTTTCTGACGGGGGACGAAAACCGCCCGGGCGCGGTCGTGCCATCCTATCGGCCGGGCGTAATCCCGCGCGACCTGACGGGCGTGCTGCCGGGCTTCATCACGGAGAGCATGCAGGCGGGACTTGCGGAGTTTGACCGCCGCATCCGGGGCTTTGCGCGGCCGGACGCGGTGCTGACGGCGCCGGAGACGCGCAGCTCCTCGCCCGTACGGCTGGTACGAAACGAAAGCTGCGAGAGCATCTCGACGCCGGGGCTTTTCCCCTCGGGAGAGGGCGCAGGCTACGCGGGAGGCATCCTTTCCGCCGCCGTAGACGGCATCCGCTGCGCGGAAAACCTTCTGCACCGCTTCGGTACAAGAGAATAGAAAGCACGCCCCACATCCGGGAAAAAAAGGCGAGAGCCCGCGCAGGAAAAAAGGAGCTCGAGTTCACTCGACCCGAAAGAAGGTCTGAGCCCCCACGGCAGTTCCCCTCGGGGTACTCCCGAAAAAAGGGGGTGCGGGGCACTCCCCGCCCGGGGAAAAAGGTCTGAGTC
>CAVGLF010000147.1:0-4148 GCA_963630045.1 Butyricicoccaceae bacterium
CGTACATGTCCGTCCATTCGTAGTTTTCGCCCTCGGCCGCCGCGAGAAGATTCTCCGCAGTGTCGCCGATCCCGCCAAGCTCCCTGAACCAGAGCTTCGCATGCTCCTTTTCGTTCTCGGCAGTCTTCAGAAAAAGCTCGGCAATCTGCTCAAAGCCCTGCTTTTTTGCAACCGAGGCAAAATACGTATACTTGTTTCTCGCCTGAGACTCGCCCGCAAAGGCCTCCTGCAGGTTCTTCTCCGTCTTTGTGCCGGCATATTTCGTCTTCTTTTCCATATGTATTGGCTTCCGTCCTTTCGTCATTTTCCGGATACCGCTTTTTTCCTTTGCTCCGCATGTGTCAGCTTCATAAAGCGGCAGCTTGTAAGCCTGTGAAGCGGCTCCTCACGCCTTCAGTATAGTGCAGGCGGCCGCTTTTGTCAAACCATTTCACTCTTTTCGCGGGAAAAGCATCCGGTGCATGAATTCGCGCGCAAAAACGGGATGCTCCGCCAGGGATATCGTATGTGCGCGGGTGCTTATGGCCTCAGCCTCCGCACGTTTACTCCGGCTGCACGCCGCGCAGGCTGTACCCGCAAGTGCCGTATTCCCAAGCGCCGCCGTTCTGTCCGCAAGCGTTTCCGGCAGAAGCCCCGTGCGGCATGCGCTCTCCGCACAGAGACAGGTTCCGAAGCCTCCTGCGAGATACACGTGCGCAAGCTGCTCCGCTGCGAGTCCTGCCTCCTGCAGCAGGGTTTCCACACCCGCGCGGATGGCGGATTTGGCCGTCTGAACGGTACGGATATCGGCCTGCGTGAGTATGACATCGGTCGATCCCACGCGAAGCGCTCCCTCTGCCGTGACGTAGCCCTCCGTGTCCGCAGCCTCATCGATCGCTCCCGTCTCATCGATGAGCCCCATGTCCAGGAAGACCGCCAGCGCATCCAGAAGCCCCGAGCCGCAGAGCCCGCGCGCCGGAGCATCCCCGATCACCTCCGTGCGGACAAGCATACCGCCCTCAAGCCGCACATGGGCAATCGCGCCTGGCTGTGCGGGCATGCCGCAGGAGAGGCCCGCGCCCTCGAATGCGGGACCTGCCGCTGCGGAGCAGCACAGAAGCTTCCTCCCGTCCCAGAGCACCGTCTCCCCGTTCGTGCCGATATCCAGCAGCAGACAGGGCTCATGACCGCTTGTAAGCTCCGCGGTCAGAATGCCCGCCGTAACATCTCCTCCGATGAAGGCCGAGATGCAGGGCATACAATAGCACGCCGCTTTTCCGGGCAGAAGCCCGAGCTCCCGCGCCTCCCGGCATGTTCCGAAGCGCTCGTCCGCGGAAAACGGCGCACGGACGAGTGTCGCGGGATTCTTTCCCGCAAGCAGGTACTCCATGCAGGTATTGCCCGCGATGCAGATCGCGCCGATCTCGTCCGTCCCGATTCCCGCCTGCCCGGCGAGCTGTTTTATGAGCGCATTCACGCCGGATCGGGCGGCGCGGGCAAGCGCCTCGCCCTCGCCGTGCAGGGCTCGCTCCGCCCTTGTGATGACATCCGCGCCGTACACGCACTGCGGATTGAGAAGCCCCGCATCCGCGAGGTGTCTTCCGCGGGAATCCGTAAGCAGCCCCGCAATCGTTGTCGTTCCGAGATCGATCGCCGCGAGGTATCCGGATGCCCACGGCTCCGGCAATATGGGTCTCGAGGCTCCGCCCGTGCGGATGCTCACGGCATCCGTCCAGACCTCCGCGTCTCCGCAGGCCGTCGTCATGCAGGCATAGCGGATTCCCGCCCGTATGTCGCTGCCTGTGAGCAGCCGCCGTTCCTCATCCGACGGAGGCTCCAGCTCCCCCGCCGCGCGGATGCGGCAGGCGTGACAGCGCCGTCTTCCTCCGCACGGAAGGCTGCAGCCGGAGCCGGATGAGGTCAAAAGGCTTGACAGAAGAGCGGGTTCGGTGTATTCTATAACGGTATGCACCTCTCCCGCATGAATGATCAGCCGCATGCCTTTTTTCCTCCCGTTACCCCGGTTTTTTCGCCGTGAATTCTTGATAAGCGCTCTTCCGTTCCATTATAGCCGCTTTGCACGCATCCTGTCAAGTGAATCGGGCGGCGCCGGCCGTCCCGCAATTTTCAGCCTGCGTGATTTTTGACTCTTGAAATCAAGGAGCTTTTCTCTGTATGCTTCGTCCCGTCGAGTCCCGTGACCACGACCTCTATGTCACGCTCTGCCGCGCGTTCTATCACTCGCCCGCCGTTCTGGCGCCCGTGCCGGACGCCCATTTCGAGACCACCTTCCGTGAGCTGATGGCGCACACGCCCTTTGCGGACGCCTGGATGTTCTCCCTTGAGGGGCAGGACGTCGGCTACGCGCTCGTGAGCTACACCTACTCCCAGGAGGCCGGAGGGCATGTGACCTGGATTGAGGAGCTCTACCTTCGCCCGGAGGCGCGCGGGAAAGGGCTTGCGCATGAGTTCTTTGCCATGCTGGAGTCGGGACGTCCCGCATCCACGCTCCGATTCCGTCTGGAGACGGAGCCGGAAAACGTCCGTGCCAGCAGGCTCTATGAGAGCCTGGGCTTCGAGGCTCTCCCCTATCGTCAGATGATCCGGGACTTTCCGGCGGAGGAACGCTGACTTCAGTCCATTTTTACGCAGATTTATCCTGTTTTGATATCCAAAAGGAGTGAAACTTAAGTTATGAAGCTTGCCGAGGCACTTTCCGAGCGCAGCGATATCCATGTCCGCATGGATCAGATCGCGGATCGTCTGAACAACAACGCCCGCGTGCAGGAGGGCGACCGTCCTGCAGAGGATCCCGCCGAGCTTGTGCGGGAGTATGATCTGCTGGCCGCACGGCTGGAGGATCTTGTAACGCGCATCAACCTGACCAATTCCCGCACGATCAGCGAGGGAGAGACGCTGACGGCGCTTCTCGCGCGCCGCGACTGCCTGACGCTGCGCGTCAATACCCTTCGCGTTTTTCTGCATGAGGCCAGCGCCCTTACGGGACGCGGGACGCGCAGTGAAATCCGCGTCTTAAGCTCGGTGGACGTCCCGACATACAGAAAGCGGGCGGACGATCTGTCGAGAGAGCTTCGTGCGCTGGATGTACGCATTCAGGGCCTGAACTGGACCACGGAGCTTGAATAAGCTCTTTTTGGCCTTTCCCTCATGCGGGAAAGGCCTCGTATAAAGCTTGGTAGCGAAACGGAATTGCGGGCGAGCGCCGACTCCCGCGGGCCGGAGTACAGGTTCGCAGTATTGGGTCACGCCGGGGCGCGTGGGGTTCGAATCCCGACATGTACAAATCATGCCCCGCACACAGCACATTCAGCCGGATGTATCGCGCATAAAAGTACAACCATGGTGCTGACGCAAGGCCTTTCGCGAGGGTGGGAATGGGGAAAACGATAAGCCCCGCTGCCTTTTTGGGGGGGCAGGCAACCGCCTCCCCGAAGGCCGCGGGGCTTATAAGCTTGTTCCTTTGCGTTTACAGGTTCTCGAGGTACAGGCAGCAGACGGGCTTATGCTCGAATCCGAACAGCGAATTGACATCATCGGTCAGCCAGTCCATGACCTCCAGCATCGAGGTCTCCCACGGGCGGTCGGGCTCCATGCCCCGGGCACTCCGGTCGATGACGAAGCCCGGATCGAGCTCGGCGTAGCCGCAGATATAGTCCCCGCTGTTCCAGATGGTGAAATTGTTGATGGGACCCTCCGGAGCGGAATCCGTCTCTATGGCTGCGTGACGGCGGCGGTATTCCTCGGCCATGCCGGGCTTCAGCCGGGTCATGAATACGCGATGCCCCAGCCCCTGCTTCGAGGCGCGCGGGTGCCCCAGTGCCGTGTACATGCGGCGCATGTTTCCCGGAGACGACAGCAGCTCGGCATAATCCGCAAGCTGATCGGCAAGCGTACGCACACAGGCTCCGGCAGCGCGGAGCGTCTGCATATCGTCGGATTCGCAGTAGCCGAAGATCAGGTTCTCGGCGCTCCAGACGGAGATATTCCGTGCGCCCGCGTCCTTCATGGCGGCAGCCATGCCCGGCAGCAGAGCCGAAAGCCTTCCCAGCGCCTCCGCGCGGCGTGAATCGGTGGTCTTCAGTAAGTATGCGGCACGTTCCATAACGATCGTCCTTTCCCTGCTCATCATAGGCTGTTGCCTCTATTAT
>CAVGLF010000148.1:0-4136 GCA_963630045.1 Butyricicoccaceae bacterium
TACCACACCCCGCTCCCCTTGTCAAGGGGTTTTTTCAGATTTTTTCGGAGTTTTCTCCGGAGCCGTCTCCGTCTCCCCCGTTTTCCTCACGTCCGGCCTCCCGGCGCAGGCGGATGCGCAGTGCCGTGTAGCGCTTGCGCGTATGGTTGTTGCGGGTCATCTGCTCCAGAATCTCCGGACGCCCCACGATCACCAGAAGCGATCTCGCGCGTGTCAGCGCCGTATACAGAAGGTTTCTCGTCAGAAGCTTCGACGCTCCGTCGAAGGCCACGAAGACCACGCAGGGGAATTCGCTGCCCTGCGCCTTGTGGACGGTAATCGCGTACGCGAGATCCAGCTCCCCCGCCTGCTCCGCGGCATAGGTCGCAAGCCTGTCATCGTAGCGCACGGTCAGAAAGCCCGCCTTCGCGTCGACCTCCTCCACCGTGCCGATGTCCCCGTTGAATACGCCGAGTCCGGCCTCCCCCGAATCGCTCTGCCACGGCAGGTCGTAGTCGTTCACGGTCTGCATCACGCGGTCGCCCGTGCGCAGCCCGCAGAGCGGCGTGCGGATCTCCTGCATCCCCGGCTTCCACGGATTCAGCGCATCCTGCAGACGCTCGTTCAGAGCCGTCGTGCCGCAGCCGCGCTGCTTCGTCGGGCAGATGACCTGGATGTCCTGGCTTGAAAGTCCCCTGTATCCCGGAAGCCTCGTCCGCACAAGCTCCGTCACCAGCGCCGCTGCGTCCTCCGGCCTGCTGCGCTTCATGAAGAAGTAGTCCGAGCCCGCCTCCTGGGGTTCCACGGACGGTACCAGGCCCTCATTCACCATATGTGCGGTCAGAATGATGCGGCTCTCCCGCGCCTGACGGAAGATTTCGTCCAGCCGCACCGCCGGCAGTACGCCGGAGGCCAGAAGATCCCGCAGCACATGCCCCGCGCCGACGCTGGGAAGCTGGTCGGCATCCCCGACCAGAATCAGCCTCGTGCCCCGCTTCAGCGCGCAGAGCAGCGCGTACATCAGCGCAAGGTCGACCATCGACAGCTCGTCCACGATGACCGCGTCCGCGTCGATGGGATTTGCTTCGTTTCTCTGAAAGACGGAGCGCGTGTGATCCGGCGTATACCCCGCCTCCAGCAGCCTGTGCAGGGTACGTGCCTCGCGTCCCGTAAGCGCCGTCATGCGCTTGGCGGCGCGTCCCGTCGGCGCGGCAAGCTCCACCTCCAGCCCCATCTGCTCATAGACCGAAAGGATGCCCCGGATGGCGGTCGTCTTGCCCGTGCCGGGACCTCCCGTCAGGATCATCAGTCCCTCGGAGGCCGCCTTCAGGATGGCCTGCCGCTGCAGGGGCGCGTATTCGATGCCCATCTCGCGCTCGGCTGCCGCGATGAGCGGCTCCGCATCCTCCTCCCGGCAGCGCGTGCGCGTCCGGGCGATCTCCGTAAGCCTCTCCGCCGTACCGCATTCGGCGCAGTACATGCTCTGTGTATAGCAGGCCTCCTCGCGCAGGATCGTCTCGCAGACGACCTCCTCCTGCTCGATCAGGCTTTCCAGCGCGTCCTGCATGGGAGCCGCGTCGGGAAGCTTCAGAAGCTGCGCCGCCGCCCCGCAGAGCTTGCCGCGCGGCAGGAAGACATGCCCGTCGTTCTGATTGTGCAGGAGCGTCGCCCTCAGCGCTGCCTCGTAGCGGATGCCCGCATTCGGATGCACGCCCATCTTCAGCGCAAACTCGTCTATGCTTCCGAACGGCACACCGAAGTAGTCGTCGATAAGGATGTACGGATTATCCGTCAGCACGCCCAGCGCCGCGGAGCCGTAGCGCGTGTGGAGCCTCAGCGCCGTCTCAGGAGCAAGTCCCATCGTGCAGGTAAAGTCCATCAGGCTGCGCAGCTCGTACTGCCAGGCAAAGGTCTCGCCCATCTCCATTGCGCGCTCCGGCGTGATGCCGCGCACCTCGGCCATAGCGCCGGGATTGTCGCGCAGCACCTCCAGCGCCTGCTCGCCGAAGCGTTCGCAGATCCTGCGCGCCGTGGAGCGTCCCACGCCGGAAAAGAGTCCGGATGCCAGAAAGGCCTCGATCTGCGGGATGGTCTCGGGAAGGCTGCGCTGAAAGGACAGCGTCTGAAACTGACGTCCGTGCTCCGGATGCGTCGTCCAGCGTCCCCGGAGATCATAGTACTCTCCCGGTGCGGGGCACGGGATGCAGCCCACGGCCGTGAACAATCCCTCGTCCCCCTCCAGCCGCAGAACGGTATACCCGTTCTCGCCGTTGGAAAAAAGGACCGCGACTGCGCGGCCCGAGGCTTCGTCCAGATACTCTTCCGAATTCATAAAAGTCTCTCTTTTTCCTCTTTTTGGTGTGGCTCCTACTCTTTTCTTTCGCGGATGTATTTCTCCATCGGCCGATAGAGCAGCCACGCCGCCAGCGTATTCACGCCGAATTTCACGGCGTTGAAGGGCAGTATGGCGGGCAGGAGCAGCGCAC
The DNA here is from genome assembly GCA_963630045.1 of Butyricicoccaceae bacterium. Classification (GTDB taxonomy): domain Bacteria; phylum Bacillota; class Clostridia; order Oscillospirales; family QAMX01; genus JAAZKA01. The sequence goes on from CAVGLF010000148.1 coordinate 2,466, forward strand.
GGACGGCCTCCACAGGCGTTCCGTACAGCGGGGTCAGCCAGAGATTCAGCGGGATCATCAGAAGAATCGCGGCCAGCGCACCGAAAATCATCGCCCAGTGCGGACGATTCTGACGCGCCGCGTACAGCAGTCCCGCCGTCACGACCAGCGCGCCCGTGGCGCACAGATGCATGACAATGCCGATCCAGCCCGAGGCCGCGCTGACGGTGAAGCCCTGAATCACGCAGACGACCGCCGTCACCGCCAGTCCCCACCACGGTCCGTACAGGAACGCGGCGAAGATCAGCGGCACGTCTCCCGCATCATACTCCAGCCAGGGAGCGGACGCGAACAGCGGGAAGCGCAGGCATACGCACAGCACTACGGCGGCGGCGGCCAGCATGGCCAGAACGGAAAGTCTGCGTACGGATGAGTTTTGCATACAAAAAAATCCTCCCTTAACAATTCTCTTCGGGGTCAAGAGAGGAGGGGGGATGCGCAGCACTATAACCTGGGCTGTAATCATATATGCGGCACAAGGTCCTCTTCCATCCGGACTGTAACCGTCGGCGCCGGATTCTCACCGGTGCTCATGCGCTCTCACGCTCGCGGGCTTGTCGGATTACTCCGCATCACCGCCGATCGGGGAATTTCACCCCTACCCTGAAGACGCGTTTATTCTATCACAATCCGCGCCGGATTGCAATGCCCAAAGCATCATCATTTTATCCCATTTCGGGCGGCGCATGAAAAAAAGGAGCGCCGCTCCCTGTTTGTCCCCTTGAGGAAGCGGCGCTTTTTTGGAGATTGCTTTTTCGTTTGCCGGGAGCCTCAGCCCTCGATCGTAATGCTGTGCGGGCCTTCCGGCTTTTTTGCATCCTTTTTCGGAACCACAATGCTCAGCACGCCGGAGTCGTATTTGCACCGGACCTCCTCGGGCCGGACATCGCCGACGTAGAAGGTTCTCTGGCTGGTGCCGGCGTAGCGCTCCTGGCGGATTATGCGGCGGCTCTTGTCGTCCTCCGTGCCGCGCTCAAGGCTCTTTGTCGCGGAGATGGTCAGATAGCCCTCGCGGAGCTCGATGGAGATCTCCTCCTTCTTAAAGCCCGGCAGATCGATGTCCAGCTCGTAGCTGTCCTGGGTCTCGTGCACGTCCGTCTTCATGATGCGGGCGGCATTCTTGCCGTACAGAGCCCTGTCCGCGTTCCATGCACCGCGTCCGAACGCATCGTTAAACAGATCATCAAACAAATTCTCACCGAAAATGGCAGGTAACATAAATAAACAGCTTCCTTTCCGAAGTACCCGAATGTGAGGCATTTGCAAAGGAGGCATCCGGAGCGTCCGCATCCCGCGGGGCTTCGCTTCTCCTTCGCCCGCGCCCATCCTTTCTGTGGGGGGCGTGTCCTTTTCTTTCTTTCGAGTACACTTCATAGTATACTCGAAATTTTAGCACTGTCAAGTGGAGAGTGCTAAAATTCACGCATCGTTCACTCGGCGTATACGGTTTGTTCATGAATATAAAAACGATAAGCACGGCAGCGTTCGGAGCACATTCCAAAAGCTGCCGTGCCTATACGGTGGCGCGCCTGGAGGGATTCGAACCCCCGGCCCTCGGATCCGGAATCCGGTACTCTATCCACTGAGCTACAGGCGCATCGGTAACATACCTATTATAGCACGGGAAAGGGG
>CAVGLF010000149.1:0-4105 GCA_963630045.1 Butyricicoccaceae bacterium
ACTCTGCACCGAGCTGCCGCCGCAGCTGGAGCTGGAGATGCCCGTGATGTTCTCCGGCATGAGCTACGGCTCCATCAGCTACAACGCGCATATGGCGCTGGCACGGGCGGCTCAGTCGCTCGGCATCTGCTACAACACCGGCGAGGGAGGACTCCACGAGGACTTCTACCGCTACGGCGCGAATACCATCGTCCAGGTCGCCTCCGGACGCTTCGGCGTGCACAAGGAGTACCTGAACGCCGGAGCCGCCATCGAGATCAAGATGGGCCAGGGCGCGAAGCCCGGCATCGGAGGGCATCTGCCCGGTGCGAAGATCGTCGGCGATGTCTCGCGCACCCGCATGATTCCCGAGGGCTCGGATGCCATCTCGCCCGCGCCGCATCACGACATCTACTCCATCGAGGATCTGCGCCAGCTGGTTTATTCCCTGAAGGAGACGACGGGGTACAAAAAGCCCGTCATCGTCAAGGTCGCGGCGGTGCACAACATCGCCGCCATCGCCTCCGGCATCGCGCGCTCCGGCGCGGATATCATCGCCATTGACGGCTTCCGCGGAGGCACGGGCGCGGCACCCACGCGCATCCGCAATGACGTCGGCATCCCCATCGAGCTGGCACTGGCCGCGGTGGATCAGAGGCTGCGCGACGAGGGCATCCGCAACCGCGTATCCATCATCGCGGGCGGGAGCATCCGCTCGTCGTCGGACGTTGTGAAGGCGATTGCGCTGGGCGCGGACGCCTGCTATATCGCAACGGCGGCGCTGCTGGCGCTGGGGTGCCATCTGTGCCGGAGCTGCCAGACGGGACGCTGTGCCTGGGGCATTGCGACGCAGCGCCCGGAGCTCGTGGCGCGCCTGGACCCCGAGGAGGGGGCGCAGAGGCTCATCAATCTGATGACGGCATGGCGGCACGAGATCACGGAGCTCATGGGCGGCATGGGCATCAACTCCATCGAGGCACTCCGCGGCAACCGGCTGATGCTGCGCGGCATCGGACTGACCGGGAGAGAGCTGGAGATTCTGGGCATTGCGCATGCGGGCGAATGAGAGCCCTTTTACTTGCGGGGGCGTTTCGATGAAAGCCGCGAAAATTGTCCGCGAATTTTGTGAAATGCGCTATGGAAGTCTCATGAAGGATGTGATATAATACCATGTTCATAAATGCAAGAGAGATGGATTTCAGAGAGCTGGGGGAGACGATCCGCGGCTCGGACGAGGACTGCCGCATCATCGGATGCACGGGACAGCGCTTCATCGCGGCGGGACTCGGAGGGCGCACCGTCACCATCGACGGGATCCCGGGCAACGCGCTCGGCGCGTATCTCGACGGAGCGCGCATCATCGTACACGGCAACGCTCAGGACGCCGTGGGAGATACGATGAACGACGGCTGCATCGAGGTGCACGGACAGATCGGAGACGCGGCAGGCTACGCCATGCGCGGCGGCGAGATCTACATTCAGGGAAATGCCGGCTACCGCGCGGGCATCCATATGAAGGAATACCGCGGCAAGAAGCCCGTCATCGTCATCGGAGGACGCGCGGGGAGCTTTCTGGGCGAGTATCAGGCCGGCGGGCTCATCATCGTGCTGGCGATGAATACGGACGGACGGCCTCCCGTCGGAAACTTCCCCTGCACGGGCATGCACGGGGGGAAGATGATCCTGCGGGGAGACGCGCGGGGCATCGTGTTTCCGAGCCAGACCACGGCGCGCCCGGCGTCCGGGGACGATCTTCGGGAAATCCGTCCCTATGTGGAGCATTTCTGCCGCATCTTCGGCTGCGATGAGGAGGAAATGCTGAAAAGCGGCTACACGGTCGTGACGCCGGACAGCCGCAACCCCTATAAGCGGATGTATGTGGCGAATTGACGGCACGGGAGAAGGAGAAGGAAAAAAGATGCAATACTCCAGGGATGAGATTCTCCAGTATATCGAGGAGGAGGACGTCAAGTTCATCAGACTGGCGTTCTGCGACATTTTCGGCAGACAGAAGAATATCTCCATCATGCCCGAGGAGGTGAACCGCGCCTTTGAGTACGGTATTGCCTTCGATGCCTCCGCGATTCCGGGATTCGGCGGCGAGGTCTATTCCGATCTGCTGCTGCACCCGGACGCCTCGACGATCGCCGTGCTGCCGTGGAGGCCGGAGCACGGACGGGTGGTGCGCATGTTCTGCTCCGTGACGTATCCGGGCGGCCGGCCCTTTGAGGCGGATACGCGCGGAATCCTGCGCCGTGCCGTCGAGGAGGCCGCGCAGGAGGGACTTTCCTTTGCATTCGGCTCGGAGATGGAGTTCTACCTCTTCCGCCGCGACGAGAACGGCGAGCCGACGAGGATTCCCTATGACCGCGCGGGGTATATGGACATCGCGCCGGAGGACAAGGGGGAAAACGTCCGCCGCGAGATCTGCCTGACGCTCGAGCAGATGGGCATCCGTCCGGAAAGCTCCCATCACGAGGAGGGTCCGGGGCAGAACGAGATCGATTTCCGCTACTCCGATCCCCTTACGGCGGCGGATCAGGCCGTGACCTTCCGCGCCGTTGTGAATACCATAGCCGCGCGGAACGGACTGTGCGCGGACTTCTCCCCGAAGCCCCTGGAGAATGCTCCGGGCAACGGCATGCACATCAACATCTCCGCACGGCACGGCGGCGGAGTACAGGTCATGCCCGCTGTCATCGCGGGGATTCTGGAGCATACGCCCGACATGACCGTCTTCCTCAATACGACCGAGGCGTCCTACAGCCGCTTCGGACGCAGCAAGGCGCCGCGCTACATCTCCTGGTCGAGCGAGAACCGCTCCCAGCTCATCCGCATCCCGGCGGCGCAGGGTGAGTACCGCCGCGCGGAGTTGCGCTCTCCCGATCCCCTCTGCAATCCGTATCTGGCGTTCGCACTCCTCATCCGCGCGGGGCTGTCCGGCGTACGCTCCGGCGCCGAGCTTCCGCCGCCTGCGGATTTCAACCTGTACACGGCGCCCGGGGAGATCACGCAGCACTATCGCACACTGCCCGGCACGCTCGGACTTGCGCGCGCAGCCGCCCGGGAAAGCCGCTTCATCGCGGAGTCCCTTCCGGAGACGATCATCGCACAGTATACGGCGGAAAAGAGCTGACGCGCGTCTTTTTGAAAAACAGAAGTGTTCTCTTGCTTTGATGCAGGGAAGAAAGAGGGGGAGGGATTGCGTTTGCCGGAGCTTGAGGAGCGCTGCTATCGCGTGCTCATGGTATCGCCGACCGAAAAATTCGGACGCTCCATGGCGGAAATCCTTCCCTCCGGGCGCTACCGCACGGAAAGCGCGGCGGATGCGGCATCGGCCAGACGGCGCGTGCTGGAGAATCCGCCGGATCTCGTCCTGATCAATACCCCTCTTCCCGATGATTTCGGCACAAGGCTTGCCCTTGATCTGTGCGAAAACAGCGGGACGGGGGTTTTGCTCCTTGTAAAGGCGGAGCATTATCCGGACATCTCGGCGCGCGTCTCCATGTACGGCGTGCTGACGCTGCCGAAGCCCACCACACCCGCGCAGGTGCTGCAGTCGGTGCAGCTTCTGTGCGGCACGCGGGAGAGACTGCGGCGCATGGAGCAGAAAACCGCGACGATTGAGGAAAAAATGGAGGAAATACGCATTGTCAACCGCGCAAAATGCCTGCTGATCGAGCAGCTCCGCATGACGGAGAAGGAAGCGCATCGGTATATCGAGAAGCAGGCGATGGATCGCTGCGTGACGAGGCGCACCATAGCGGAGAAGATTCTCCAAACCTACGAATGACGAAAAAGGGAATGAATGCCATGACAAAATACATTTTCGTGACGGGCGGTGTCGTGAGCGGACTCGGCAAGGGCATCACGGCGGCGTCCCTGGGACGGCTTCTCAAGGCCAGAGGGCTGAAGGTCGCGGCGCAGAAGCTCGACCCCTACATCAACGTCGATCCCGGCACCATGAGCCCCTATCAGCACGGTGAGGTCTACGTCACCGAGGACGGCGCGGAGACCGATCTGGATCTGGGGCACTACGAACGCTTCATCGACGAGGATCTGAACCGCTACTCCAACCTGACCACCGGCAAGGTATACTGGAACGTGCTCAACAAGGAGCGCCGCG
>CAVGLF010000150.1:0-4048 GCA_963630045.1 Butyricicoccaceae bacterium
TACCTCACCGAGCCGAAAGCATCATAAAACAAAAGAGCAGGATCCGCACCTGCTCATAAAGAAAACCGTATCATATAGAAAAATCGAGTATTCATAAGTCAAATCCCTTATGAATACTCGATATGGTGCGGGCAACAGGACTTGAACCTGCACGGGTTTCCCACCGGAACCTAAATCCGGCGCGTCTGCCAATTCCGCCATGCCCGCATGTACATTTCAAAAGCATCAACGCATCCGCCCCTCATAAAACGGTTACGGAGGGTGGCGGAATGCGTTCTTTTTATACTGTAGCAGATTCCGGCTGAAAAGTCAAGCATACGCTCATTCCAGTATGTTGATGAGCCATTCCCTTCCGTGATCAAGCCGATCCCACGGGGGGACGGGATGCGTCAGATGGGTTTGCGCAAAGCGGGAGGCAAGTACACCGCACACCTCCCGGGCCGGTGCGTCATTCTCGAAAAGTCCCCAGACCGTCGAGCCGGAGCCGGACATCCGCGCCGCCAGCGCACCGCCCCGGAGCATGATGCTCTCGATCTCCCCGATCTCCGGATGCACGGCGGCTACCGCGTGCTCGAGATCGTTGGCGCAGCACTCCGCTGCCTCCCGGAGGTCTCCGCGCAGAAGCGCCCGCTCAAGCCGGGGCGCGTCGGGATGCGTATTCACGGGCTCCGAGTCGTATGCGCGGAATATCTCTCCCGTCGGGCAGGGAAAATCCGGCGTACACAGCACAAGCGCACAGTCCGGCAGGGGCGGCAGCGAGCGCAGTCTTTCCCCTACTCCGCGGGCAAGGCACGTCCCGCCCGTCACGCAGAACGGCACGTCCGCGCCCAGAGGAAGGGACGCCGCCGCCAGCGTCTCCGCCGGCAGATTCGCACCTGTGAGCCGGTTCAGCAGACGCAGCACCGCCGCCGCATCCGCGCTTCCGCCTCCGAGTCCCGCCGCGGCCGGGATGCGCTTATCCACGCGGATCTTCACACTCCGGCGCGGCACATCCGCGATGCGGAAGAACAGCTCGGCCGCGCGGTAGGCAAGATTCTTTTCCTGCGCAAGCTCCATCGGCGGATCCGTTACAAGCTCAATCGAGCCCGGATTCCCGGGACTCCCCAGCGTGATCGTCACGCGGTCGCACAGGGACACGCTCTGCATCACCATGCAGAGCTCATGGTAGCCGTCGGGGCGTTTTCCCAGAATCTCCAGCGTCAGATTGATCTTCGCCGGTGCGTCCGCGCTCGCAATCCGCATGATGTTCTCCTCTTTTTGTGTTGATTTACGCCGCGCGGCGCGCGACCTTTGTCCAGAACGCCGCCAGTCTGCGCAGCGCCTCGCGAAGCGATTCCTCCGAATACGCATAGCAGATGCGGATGTGACCCTCGCCGGATTCCCCGAAGGCATTTCCCGGAATCGCAAGCACCCGTCCTTCACGCAGGAGCCTTTCGCAGAACTCCTCGGAGGTAAGCCCGGAGGCGGAGATGTCGGGGAAGAGGTAGAACGTTCCCTCCGGCTCGACGCAGGGCAGTCCCATCGCGGCAAAGCCGCCCATCATCATGCAGCGTCTGCGGTCATAGGAGTGCTTCATCCGCTCGATGTTCTCGTCGCAGCTGCGGAAGGCCTCGGCCGCCGCCACCTGAGCCAGCGTCGGCGCGCTCATGATGCCGTACTGATGGATGCGCGTCATGGCGGCGATGACGGGCTCGGGACCCGCGGCAAAGCCCAGACGCGCGCCCGTCATGGCAAGCGTCTTCGAGGCACTGCCGATGACGATCGTGCGATCCCGCAGGGAGGGAATCGAGGCCGGGCTCACATGGCGCCGTCCGAAGGTCAGCTCCGCGTAGACCTCGTCGGAGAGCACCATGATGTCCGTACCGCGCAGCACCTCTCCGATCGCCTCCAGCGCTTCGCGCGGCATGACGGCACCCGTCGGATTTGTGGGAAAGGGCAGTACAAGGAGCTTCGTGCGCGGCGTGATCGCGGCACGCAGCGCCTCGGGCGTAAGACGGAAGCCGTGGGCGGCATCCGTCGCTACCGGAACCTCAACGCCTCCGGCGAGCTTCGCCAGCGGTCCGTAGCATACGAACGTCGGCTCGGGTACGATGACCTCGTCGCCGGGCTCCAGAAGGGCGCGCAGGCACAGATCGATGGCCTCACTCCCGCCGACGGTGACGAGGATCTCGTCCTCCGCGCGGAAGGACAGCTCAAAGCGGCGCTTCAGATAGTCCGAAATGCTCTCCCGCAGCTCGGGAAGTCCCGCATTCGCGGTATAGGCCAGATGTCCCTCCGACGCCGCCTCCAGAATCGCCTTCTGAGCCTCGCGGGGCATCTCGAAGTCCGGCTGCCCGACACCCAGGTTGATGACGTCCTCCATGCCCTCCAGCATGCCGAAATATTTCCGGATGCCGGACGGGCGCAGTCCCGTGACGGTTGTATTGAGAATTTTACGATAATCCATAATTACCTCGCCAATCCGATAAGCATAAAAATGAGGGGCTTTCCCGCAGGAAACGCCCCTTTTTGCTTATATAAGCGAGGTACGAACCGCGGAAAGCGACTTTATTCGAAAAGCGGCGTATGGTGATCATACCCGTACGCAACTCTGAATCCGAGCGACTGAGCCAACGCGTGAGCCTCACGGATTCCGTATGCCGCATCCCGTACATTGTGCGCGTCGGAGCCTGTTGTGACATAGGTTCCTCCGAAATCGCGGTAGAGCTCAAGCACCCACGGCTCGGGCGATACGCGTCCGAACCAGGCATGCAGCCCACGGGTGTTGATCTCCATGGCAATCCCGTTTTCCGCAGCGGCGCGCACCACCTCGGCGACGCTGTCGCGGTATGCCTTCATCGCTGCGGGCTTTTCCAGAAAGCCTTCCATCTTCCTCACCGGATAATCCAGATGGGCGATGGAATCGATCCCGCCGAATCGGATCATCTTGAGATGCTCCGCATAATAATCCCGGAACATTTCCGGAATATCCACCTGTGCATAATCGAGAAAGTAGTAATCCAGTCCCGACGCGATCGTGTGGACGGAGCCCAGGACGAAGTCATAATCATGAGACGCAAGAAGCTTGCGGGAGGCCTCGGGGTCGGTGTGCGGCTGACCCAACTCCACGGCATAGGCAATCTTCAAACGGCCGCTATAACGCTCCCGCGCGTCCATAACGGCCTTCAGTGCCGCGGCATCGTGACGGTGGTAATACTCACTGTCCGCTTCATAGGGCAGCTCCACGTGATCCGGAGGCAGGGCGTCGTAATGCTCCGTGAATGCGGCTCCGGTCATTCCCGCCTTCAGCGCCGCTTCGCACATATCGGGAAGCTCATCCTTCCCGTCCGACGAAAATCTTGTATGCATATGAAGATCCGCGTACAGCATCACCGGCGTCCCCCTTTCTTCCCTTGTTTCAAGCATCTCGTATTATACACTTACTTTCGTCTTCTTTCAAGGCTTTCGCGTCTTTTCCCGTCCGATTCTCCCTGTCGCACAAAAAAGCATCCGGGAAACTCCGCGGGCTTTGACGCAATTTCACGAATTTTTGCCGTGTCAAACCGAAAAATTTTCGGTCGTTTGATTTTCCCGTGGTTTTCCGCCGTAATTTTTTTCGTTTCGGCAGTCCGCTTTTCCCCGTCCCGGGGTGCGGCTCAGTCCTCCCCTTCCGGAGTATCCCTGTGCGTGACTCTGCGGATGCTTTTTTCGGTCTTCACGCGCGGCACCATCACCTCATGTCCGCAGGTCTCGCAGCGCAGGCGCAGATCCATGCCCGTGCGCAGCACGCGCCAGGTCTTTCCCCCGCATGGGTGGGGCTTCTTCATCTCCAGCAGATCATCAAGACGGATTTCCATGATACCTGTCAAGCCTCCCGTCAGCTTATTGTTCGTGAATATCATACCTGTTTTCGCTTTTTTCGTCAAGTGGGAGTGCCGTAAGCCCGGGAGGGCACTCTTGGGGTCGGGGAGCACCCCGAACCCCCTCCCTTTTTCGCGTCTGTGCAGGGAGACTCGGGGGAGACTGCCGTGAGGGCTCATACTTTTTCGGGGTCGGGGAGCACCCCGAA
>CAVGLF010000151.1:0-4017 GCA_963630045.1 Butyricicoccaceae bacterium
GATTGTACACGGCCACGAGTGCCGCGGACAGCATGAGCGTCACGCCCGGGATGGTAAACGCATCACAGAGGATGCGGTATCGCTCCGCCTGCGTCTCTGCCCCGGCATAGCCGTAGTTGCCCGCGACGAGCAGAACCAGAGCCGCGCCGATGGCGATGCTTATGGCGTATCCCGTAATCAGGCCGATTCTGCGGGTCTTTGCTTCATCGTTCAAAGTCCGAATTCCTCTTTATAGCGGCGCTCCTCAGAGTCGCTGCAGTAGACGAAATGTCCCGGGCAAACCTCACGCATGGTGGGCTTTTCCACGCTGTAGTCGTGATCCTTCAGCGAATTGTAGATGATTCTCGTGCGTTCACGTTCACTGTGCGGATCGGGCAGCGGGATGGCGGACAGAAGCGAACGGGTATAGGGATGCATCGGATGCGCGAAGAGCTCATCCGTCTCTGCAAGCTCCACCATCTTGCCGTAGTACATGACGCCGATTCGGTTGGAGAAATACTTCACGACCGAAAGGTCATGCGCAATGAAGAGGATGGTCAGACCCAGCCGCTCACGCAGCTCGTTTAAGAGGTTGATGACCTGCGCCTGAATGGACACGTCGAGTGCGGACACGGGTTCGTCCGCGATCAAAAGCTCGGGGTTCATCACGATGGCGCGGGCGATGCCGATGCGCTGGCGCTGACCGCCGGAAAATTCGTGCGGATAGCGTCCCGCATGCTCGCGGACGAGTCCGACAAGCTCGAGCATCTCATACACCTTGTTGTCGATGTATTCCGTATCCTTGACGCCTCTGATGACCAGACCCTCGGAGATGATCTCCTTTACGGTCATACGCGGGTCAAGGGAGGCGATGGGATCCTGGAAAATCATCTGAATCTTCGTGATGAGCTTCGTGTGCCGGGCTACGTTGAGGTCGTGCTTATACTTTTTTCGAAGCTCGTCCGCCTCGGCTCCGGCGGCGTTCGCGAGCTTTTTCTCGTACTCCGCCTGCACCTCGGCCGCAAGCTTCTGTGCATACTCCTCATCGGAGTGCTTCTGATCGTATTTCGCATCGGCGATCTTCTTCTTGTTTTCGGCGATGCAGTCGGAAAGCTTCTTTTTGGCCTCGGCAATTTTCGCGTCGTTTGCGGCCTTCTTCGAAGGATTCGCCTTCGAGTCGGCCTCGAGCTCCCGGATCAGATCCTTCGTGCTCTTTTTGGTCTCCTCGATGCAGTTCCGGTACGAAAGCGTGCCTGCGCCGATGCGCTGGCCTTCGAAGTAGATGTTGCCGGAGGTAATGTTGTAGATCTTGATGATGGAGCGTCCGGTCGTCGTCTTGCCGCAGCCGGATTCTCCGACGAGGCCGAATACCTCGCCCTTTTTGATGTCAAAGCTGACATCGTCCACGGCCTTGGTCGGGCCGAAGTACTGGCACAGATGCTCGACTCTCAGCAGGGGTTCATCGATGCGGTCAGACATGGCTTTCACCTCCGGTTCGTTTCGCGTTCATGCGCGCGATGCGCTCGGTGATGGCTTTGGGCACTTCGACCTTCGGCGCATCGGGATGCAGGAGCCAGGTCGCCGCCTGATGCGTATCGGATACGCGGAAGAACGGCGGATGCTCCTCGAAGTCTATCTGCATGGCGTACTTGTTGCGCGCGGCAAAGGCATCGCCCTGCGGAGGATAAATCATATTCGGCGGCGTGCCGGGAATGGCGTCGAGCTTCTCCTTCGTGTCCAGATCGGGCATGGAGGACAGCAGCGCCCAGGTATACGGATGACGCGGGTCGTAGAAGATATCGTCCGCGGTGCCGATCTCCACGATCTTGCCGGCGTACATGACGGCGATGCTGTCCGCCATATTCGCCACCACGCCCAAATCGTGCGTGATGAAGATGATGGAGAGATTGCGCTCACGCTTCAGCTTGTTGATCAGCTCGAGAATCTGCGCCTGGATGGTCACGTCCAGCGCGGTCGTCGGCTCGTCGCAGATGAGAATATCCGGATTCGCCGCAAGGGCAATCGCGATGACGATTCTCTGGCGCATACCGCCGGAGAATTCGAACGGATACTGGTTATAGCGCAGACGGGGCTCGTGAATGCCGACCTCGTCCATGAGCTTGATGGCCATTTCCTTCGCCATGGTCTTCGTAACGCGGTAGACGGCGAGGGAGCCCTCCGCCTTGAGGTGCGCAATAAGGTCATCCGTGCGCTTGGAGACATCGACATCGGCCTTAAGAATCTCGGTGTAGTGCTGCGAGAGACGGTCGATGATCTTCAGGATATTGGCACGCAGCTCCTCGGGGGAGTAGACGACCTTCGGCACGACCTTCCAGGTGACGGTCTTGCCGCGGGCAATGAGTGCGTCGCGCTTGCGGGACTGGCGGGCAAAGCGCGCCTCCTCCTTGGGGTTGTTTTTCAGGAAATGGAAGTAGCGGCTGATCGCGTTCTGCAGCGCGGTGCGGAACGTATAGGCCGTGCTGTCCTTGATGTACTCGAGCCTGTCGATAGAGGCCTCGACCGCGTCGGAGAGCTGACCGCACAGCTTCGTCGCCTCGGCCTTTTCGAAGTCCTTCGCGTAGAACGCCCGCGCAGACTCCAGCTTTTCAAGGACGGCTTCCTTGTTTTTGCAGGCCGTCTCATGGGAGTACCGCACGCCCTCGCGCGCCATGGCAAGGAAGCTGTCCATGAAGTGCTCCTTCAGGTACGCACCCGCCTCGGCGTTGAGGGTTTCGACATCGCGGTTGATGTCGGCGCCTGCGCAGAAGAGCTTGTAGTAGCCCAGGGAGAAGAAGTCCGGCTTCGTCTGGGATTCCACGCGATGCATAAGGTTTTCGAGCTTTTCGAGCGCACCAACGGCGTCCGCTCTGCCCTCCGCGGTATCCTTATAGCCTCTCTGGACGCTGTGGAGCTGCGAAAGAACCGATTCGGCTTCCGCCTTGAAGTCCCGCATGAGCATATCGCTGTTGATCCGGCGGAGCTTCGACTCATACTCGCGCAGAAGGGACTTGACCTCAAGCTTCTGGTTTTTGCCGAGCTTGAAGATCGTGTCCTCGGCATCGGCGCGCAGATCGGCCGCTCCGGAGTGGGCGGTATTGTACTCGTTTTCAAGCCTGTTGCTCTCCATGCAGAACTTTTCAAACGTCCTGAACTCCGCGTTGACCGCAGAGGCCTCGTATTTGCCCGAGGCTATAACGCAGGAGCGCAGCTCACCCGTGAGGCGCTTGAATTCCGCGCGGGCCTCTCTGCGGTTGGACTCGTTTTTGAGAAGGGTCGCCTCGGTAATCTGCTTGCCGATCTTGACGATCGGGTTTAATGACGACAGCGGATCCTGGAAAATCATGGCGATCTTGTCGCCGCGGATGTGATGGAAATCGTCCTCCGTGATTTTCAGAAGATCCTGTCCGTCGTAGAGGATCTCGCCGCCCTCGATGATGGTGTTGCCGGCGAGGATGCCGAGCATCGCCTTCGCGGTGACGGATTTGCCCGAGCCGGACTCGCCGACGATGGCGAGCGTCTTGCCGCGCTCGAGGTTGAAGGAGATATCGCGCACGGCCTTCAGCGTTCCCGCCTGCGTGCGGAACGAAATCTTCAGGTTCTTTACTTCCAGTATATTATCCATATGCTTTAATCCTCCACGTTGCGCAGCGAGGGATTGAATGCATCCCGGAGGCCGTTTCCGAACAGGTTGAACGAGATCTCGAGAAGCGAGATGAAGAGTGCGGGAAGGATCATCAGATGCGGATAGTTCGTCCAGATGGCGCTCGCATCGGACAGCAGCGTGCCCAGAGACGTGACGTTCGAGCTTCCGAGCTTCACGATGCCCAGGTACGAGAGCATGCTCTCATTGAAGATGACGCCCGGGATGATGAGCGCGGTGCTGGTCACGATGGTGCCCAGGGAGTTGGGGAAGACGTGCTTCCAGATGAGGCGGCTGTCCTTCGCGCCGAGGGTCTTGGCCGCAAGGACGAACTCCTGCTTCTTGAAGCGGTAGAACTGCGTACGCACGCGGTAGGCGATGCCGATCCAGCCGTTTAA
>CAVGLF010000152.1:0-2464 GCA_963630045.1 Butyricicoccaceae bacterium
AAGTAGTTCAGCGTGACGCCCGCTGCAAAGTTGCCCATACCTGTATACGCTGTGTCACGCATACTGAAGGTGACGCCGATGCCGGAATCCTCGGCAGCCAGAAGAAAGGCCGTGCCCAGTGCGGATTCCTCTGAGACCGCAAGCTCCGAACACCACGAGGCAAGAGCCGCAGTTTCGCTTACGTCGAAGCGATACTCCAAAGCCTCTGTCCTGTGCCGGCTCCAGTAGCGGTCGTACATCGCCTCATACTCCTCGGGTGAGAAGGATTTCCCGGTTCTGTTCCACTGCAGGCCGAGCGATTTCATGGTGAGACGCAGCGAAAAGGGAAGACGCGCCCGGGAGGCAACCGCGCTCGTGTCACAATGCCCGGACTTTGCCGCCCCGAGCGTCTGCCCGGGCTGCGACAGCGCCGTCATAATGTCGCAAACGAGCAAGACCATCGCCTCCGCGTCGGCAACGGCCTGCGAGACGGAGCAGAGCAGCACGATGCCGTCCTCCGCAGGATAGACGCGGAACCGGCAGAGCTCGCCCTCTTCGTAGTGAAAGACGCGCTTTTCCTCTGCCTGCAGGGCAGCATTCCACGAAAACGGTGCATCCTCACGCAGAATTTCGACGGCACGGGACTCCGGGGCAGGCTCAAAGAAAGCCTGCCCCGAGCGCTCTGCGATGCGGCACCCAAGCATTTCATGACGTGCCAGTGCGCGCTCCACGGCATTTCGGATACATTCGTCGCCCGGATCCTTCCCGGAAATCTCCGCCGCCATGAGAATCTGGGGAGTGGGGCAGCGGTAATACAGTCGTTCTTTGCCAAGCAGGGTAGTCACAAATCTCACCTTTATGTAAAGTATATTCCTTTACAGCGAATTTACAGATGTAAAGAAAATACTTTACATCCGTAAGCCTCTGCGGACGCGCTGCAGGTCTGGTTTTGATTGCGGATATGCCGCAACGGATTAGAGGAAAATCCGGGGCTTACAGGCAGAGCCTGTAGATGTCCTCGATTTCCTTTTGACCGAGGGTAACGACGCCGGGCAGGGTTCTCTTCCCGTAATTGGTGCACTTGACGGCCATTTCGGGGATCGCATCCTCCGTGATGCCGAACTCCGACAGACGGGACGGCATGCCGATGCTCTTGAAGAACGCCTCGGTCTTTTCAATGCCCTCAAGCGCCGTTCTTTCGGGATGATCAAAGTTCATGTCGCAGTTCCAGACGCGCACGGCGTACTGGGCGGTTCTTGCGACGTTATGCGGCAGCACGTACCGGGCCCATGCGGGGAAGATGACGGCCAGACCCGCTCCGTGCGCGACGTCCGGGAACATGCCGGAAACCTCGTGCTCCAGCTGATGGGATGCCATGAAATAGTCGCGTCCGCAGCCGGTGAGTCCGTTATGGGACAGTGAGCCCGCCCACATGAGGTTGGCTCGTGCATCGTAGTCACAGGGATTCTCAATGGCGGTTCTGCCCGCCGCGATGACGGTCTTCAGCAGTGATTCCGCGATGCGGTCGGTCAGCTCAGCCTCGGAGATCTGCGTCATGTAGCGCTCGAGCGTATGCATCATGATGTCCACGATGCCGCATGCTGTCTGATAGGGCGGCAGCGTGTACGAAAGCTCGGGGTTCAGAATGGAGAACAGCGGGCGGTGGAAATCGGAGTTATAGCCGCGCTTGAGGCCGAGAGCCTCGTTCGTGATGACGGCGGAGGCACTCATTTCGCTGCCCGTCGCCGCAATCGTCAGGATTGTCGCCACGGGAAGCGCCGCCTTCGGCGTGTCCTCATGCATGGAGAAGCGCCACGGATCCCCGTCGTTTTTCGAGCCGACGGCGATGACCTTGGCGGAGTCGATGCATGAGCCGCCGCCGACGGCGAGCACGAGCTGCGCATCGAACGCCCGGCACATCTCAATGCCCTTGCGCGCAAATTCCAGCGTAGGATTCGGCTTGACGCCGCCGAGCTCCGCATATGCAATCCCGTTTTCCGCAAGGGAGGCCGTTACGGCATCGTACAGCCCGTTCTTCTTGATGGAGCCGCCGCCGTAGTGGAGGAAGACGCGCTCGAAGCCATAGCTCTTTACGATTTCACCGACCCGGTTCTGCGTACCGCGTCCGAAATAGACGCGCGTCGGCGTGTAATACTCAAAATTTTTCATGGAGCATCTCCTTTTTTAATATAGCCCGGCATCGGTTCTGCAGATTTTTCCCTGGCCGGAAAGCGCATTTCTCCCCCAAAAAAGAGTGAAGTCAGGCAGAATAAGCCCCACTTTGGGGAGGGAGAAAAAGCCGCTTTGCGGCACCGCGCGATGAACGCCCGGACGGTATGAGCCTTATTCCTTGATTGTCGTACCGAGTACGCCCGAGGGCTGCGCCGAAAGGATGCGGATCGGAAGCTCGCGGTTATGCAGATTTTCCTCGCTTTTCACAAAAACCTCGACATAGTTTCGCGCATGACCCCGCCATACGCCGTCC
>CAVGLF010000152.1:2584-3948 GCA_963630045.1 Butyricicoccaceae bacterium
AAAAGCACCATGAGCGTGCGGCCGATCTGAGCCTTCAGAAATTCTGCCTTTGTTTCGGCAGCCGTCCGGATGGCCTCGCGGGCGCGTTCTTCCCGAAGCGCACGCGGAAGCTGCTCCATGGCTGCTGCCGGAGTGCCACGGCGCTCAGAATAGGGGAAGACGTGAACGGCTCCGAAGTCGGCCTGCCGCAGAAAGCGCAGCGTCCGGGCAAATTCCTCGTCTGTTTCGCCCGGAAAGCCCGTGATCAGATCCGTCGTAATCAGACAGTTGGGGAAGGCTGCCCGCAGAAGCTCCTCCGAATGCAGAAACTGCTCCGTGGTATATCTGCGGCGCATGCGCTTCAGCGTCTCATCGCATCCGCTCTGCAGCGAAAGATGGAAATGCGGACAGAGGCTTGCGCATTCGGAAAGCGTTTCGCAGAAGCGCTCGTCCACCGTACGCGGCTCAAGCGAGCCCAAATGGATGCGCATCGGACCTGCGGCTCGTGCAAGCGCCTGCGTAAGCGTGACGATGTCGGGCCTGTCCGGCAGGTCGCGTCCGTACGAGGAGATTTCGATGCCTGTAATGACGCATTCACGGCAGCCGCCGTCCCTCAGACGGATCGTCTCCCGCAGAGCCTCCTCGAGCGGCATGGAGCGCACATGCCCGCGGGCATAGGGGATGATGCAGTAGGAGCAGTAATTGTCGCAGCCGTCCTGCACCTTCAGCAGTGCGCGGGTATGTCCCTCCAGCTCGCCTGCGGGGAGGCATTCAAAGGCCTCGCCGTATCCGTGCGCGGGCACTTCGTAGCTGCGGTCCCCCTGCATGCGATCCTCGATGGCGGACAGAAAATTTCTGCGGTCCCCCGAGCCCCCTACGATATCGGCGCCCAGTGCGCGGGCCGAATCCGGATCGCTCTGCGCCATGCAGCCGCATACCGCGAGAAGTACATGCGGGTTTTCGCGTCGGGCACGCCGGATGGCCTGCCGGCACTTCCGGTCTGCCTCGCCGGTCACCGTGCAGGTGTTGATTACAAGCACATCGGGCGCCTCGTCCGTCAGCTCGTGCCCATGTGCCTGAACCAGGGTCTCCATGGCCTGCGTATCGAACTGATTGGCTTTGCAGCCGAGTGTAAGGAAAGAAAACTTCATGTTATTTGCCTTGAGTTCCTTTTTATCGATGAAAACTTTATGTGTATTTTGAAAACTTAACCGATTCTCTCTTGTCAAAACATCGCAAATACATTATAATAAAGACGGGCTGAAAATGCAAGGGCAAATTGAGAGGTTTTCACCGTCCCTCATGAAGACCCGCGGCAGCCCCGCAATTCATACATCAATCAAGGGTAAGGAGTAATATCAGTGCTTACGCTAGATCTGTCTAAT
>CAVGLF010000153.1:0-3883 GCA_963630045.1 Butyricicoccaceae bacterium
GTTCTCGGGTGAGCCCGAACCTCTTTTTTCGGGAGTGCCCGAACTCCTTTTTTCGGGAAAACCGAGCCCTTTTTTTCGGGTGAGCCCGAGCCACTTTTTTCGGATGAACCGAATCTCTTTTTCTTCGGGAGTGCCCGAACCACTTGTCCTCGGGTGAATCCGTGCCTTTTTCTCGGGATGGCTCGAACCACTTGTTCTCGGGAGAACCCGAATCGCTTGTTTTCGGGAGGGCTCGAACCTTTTTTCTTCGGGTGAGCCCGAACCTCTTTTTCTCGGGTGAGTCCGTGCCACTTTTTTTCGGGTGAGCTCGAAATCTTTTTTCTTCGGGTGAACCGAATCTCTTTTTCTTCGGGTGAGCCCGAACCCCCTTGTTCTCGAGAGTGCTCGAACCTCTTTTTCTCGGGAGGGCTCGAACCCTTTTTTCGGGTGTGCCCGAACCCCCTTGTTCTCGGGAGTGCCGAACCCCTTTCTCGGGAGTGCCCGAACCCTTTTTTCTGGAGAACCGGCGGACGCGATCCTTTTTTTGGGCATGTTCGCAGGAGGAAATATGCGTTTGCCAGGCGGATGCAGACTTTTTTCGGACGGGTGCGGGCTTAGTCCTCCGAAAAAAGCTCGCTTTCGATGTTCAGGATGTTTTCAAGCGGGATTTTCGTGCCGTCATACAGGATGAGCGTCCGCTCGTATTCGTCAATCTTGCGCAGCTGCCCTGTCCTCGTCCGATAGGCTCCTCCTGCTTTTTTCCCGTCCGGCTCAAAATAGGTCAGGCTGACCTCCGGGGCGTCCCGCAGATGCGTCTGCAGAACCCGGAGCCGTACGCCGACAAGCTGTGTCAGTTCCTCATCCTGCGAGATGCGCTCATCCGTCGTCCGCTCCGCTTCCCTTATGACGGCATCATATCCCGTGAGCGCGGCGAAGGGCGCAAACTGGGCGGCTCTGTCCTCCATCGGCATCCTCGGATGCTTTCTTGATTCATGATGCGGCAGGCTTCTGATGGCGGCATACCGATCCTCTGCCATGAGATCACTCCTTCTGCGCCGTTTCCGGTTTCTTTCGATGACGATATGGACCTCACAGTCCCGCTATCGTTCGGAACATCCCGATCGCGGGTTCGATGATTCCGTCTTCAAACTCGTACTCCATCGTATGGAGCGCCGGATGCTGTACGCCGCAGCCGATGCCGTAAAACGCGCCCTTCGTTTTCTCCAGATAATGCCCGAAGTCCTCCGACCAGCGGAAGGGCTCTGCGGGACGGACAACGTCCTGACCCTGACGCTGTGCGCAGACGCGCACCTTTTCGGCGCAGACAGGGTCATTGACCGTCGCGGGAAATTCCTCGATGCGCGTGATTTCCACACCGAGTCCCCGCTCCCGCGCGAGCTCCTGCGCGTCCCGCTCGATGCTGCCGGCAAAGGCTGAGTACTCGTCCGGATGCTCCGCTCTGAGCGTCAGCCGGAGCGTCCCTTCCCCCGCCGCGACTCCGTAGGAGCGACTTCCGGCCTCCATTCCGATGACCGTGCCCAGCACGATGCCCCGGTGCGGCTGGCGCATACGTCCGTTCATCCGGCAGATGAGCTCCGCGATGGTGTCCGCTGGATTGATTCCGTGCTCCGGATAGGCCGCGTGCGTCTGCTTTCCAAAAAGCCGTATCTCCAGTCCCGTGGAGGCGCAGGCAAAGGTACCCGCGGGCAGGATGACCTCGCCGCAGGCGCAGCCCGGGATATTGTGGAAGCCGTAGATCTCCCCGATACCCTTCTCCGTGCAGAGCCCGGCGCAGAGCTTCGCGCCCTGTCCGCTCTCCTCGCCCGGCTGAAAGATCAGATAGACGTCCCGCGGGGGTCGGGTCCGGTCGAGCATGAGCGCCAGTCCCGCGAGCACGGCGCTGTGTCCGTCGTGTCCGCACAGGTGGCGCGCCGTGCCGTCCGCGCAGGTCACGGCATCGAAATCCGCGCGGAAGGCGATCGGCGCCTCCCCGCTCCGTCCCCGCTTCACGGCATAGAACCATTCTCCCCTGTCCGCAATCTCAAGCGTATGCGTATGCGTCCGCAGAAATTCGAGAAGTATCCCCCTCGTTTTTTCCTCCTGCATGGAGCGCTCGGGGTTTTCGTGCAGCCTGTGCCGAAGCACCCGCACGTCCTTCAGTATCCGCTCATCCATCATCGGCATCATGTTCCCTTATCGTCATTTTCACGCAGCTCCCCCTCCGGCGCCCATATCGCCTGAAGCATATGGCGGGGGCGGCACCCGGCAGGGCTTTTTTTTGCTCCTCCCCATACTATACTCCTCATTTGTCGAAAAGTCAATTTTCACCCTCCCCTCCTGCTCCCCCTCCGTTCACACCGGCATGCGGAGATTGAACGCCGCAAAAGTGAAATAGTTACAAAATATAATGCCGATACCTCCTTACATTTTTGGCATAAATGTGTTATGATGTGAACAGAGCGTTTACTGATCCTACAAATCCGTAAGGGAGAGATGCACATAATGGCAAATGCGAAATATGACATCGTAGTCGTAGGCGCGGGTCTTGGTGGCCTGAGTGCCGCGACGTATCTTGCCCGGGAGGGAAAAAAGGTTCTTGTACTGGAAAAGCACAACCTGCCCGGCGGCTGCGCCACCTCCTTCTGCAGAGGACGCTTCGAATTTGAGGGCACGCTGCACGAGATGTGTCAGATGGGCAAAGGCGAGCATCAGGGCGCGGTGCGCACGCTTCTCGATGGCTACGGACTGGATGTGGAATGGGTTTCCACGGATGAAGCCTTCCGCTCCATCAACAGAGACCCCAAAAACGGCTTCGACGTGACCATGCCGGTCGGCGTGCAGGCCTTTATCGACGAGATGGAGCGCCAGGTGCCCGGCTCGCGCGAGAGCATGACGACCGTACTGGAGCTCGGACGCATGATCGTGGACGGAGTCGACTGGCTTGCCGCGCATCACAACGAGCCCTCCCCGCCCGCGAAGGTCGAGATGCTTCTCAAGTATCACGATCTCATGAAGATCGTCCCGATGCCGACGGACGAGATGCTGCGGCGCATCGGTGTGCCGGACAAGGCGCGGGAGATCTTCGAGTCCTATTGGGACTACGTCGGCGTCGACTCCACGAAGATGAGCTTCGCCGTCTATACCTTCATGACCTATACCTATCTGACGCAGAAGCCGTGGATGGCGCGTCACCGCAGCCACGAGCTGTCGCTCGCCTTCGACCGGCGGATCCGCGAGCTGGGCGGCGAGATCTGGTACAACACCGAAGTCACGAAGATCGATGTCCGCGGCGGCGCCGTGCATGGCGTGGAGCTCAAAAACGGCACCCGCATCGACTGCGACCGCGTGATTTCGAACCTCATGCCCCATGTGGTCTTCGACCGTATGGTGGACAAAAAGGAAGTGCCGCAGCGCGACCGCAAGCTCATGAACGCACGGAAGATTGCGCAGAGCTGCTTCACCGTCTACATCGGCCTCGACATCCCCTACAAAGATCTCGGCTTCAAGGCCTATGATACCTTCATCCGTACCACGGGCGATACGCTCAAGCAGTACACGAACTCCGCCACCATCGAGGGGCATCATGAGAACTGCATCACCATCATCAACGATGCGATTCCGGATTGCTCGCCCGAGGGTACCTGCATGGTGCAGTTTGCGAAGTTCTATACCGCGGATGCCTTCGCGAATGTCCGCGCGGAGGACTATTTCAAAATCAAGGATGAAATCGCCGAAGAGTGCCTCCGCGAATTCGAGGAAACCACGGGCATCGACTTAAGACCCCATATCGAGGAGATCGTCGTAGCCTCGCCCGTCACCTGGGCGCGCTACCTCGGAACGCCTCAGGGCGACGTGTACGGCTATGCCTGCGGCACCTGGGACGGCATGTTCCCCCGTGTGCAGT
>CAVGLF010000154.1:0-3819 GCA_963630045.1 Butyricicoccaceae bacterium
CCACGTTCTTTGCAATGAGTGCGTCAAGGTTGAACCCCGCCACAGCCGCCTGTCCCGTCGGCAGATAATCCGTAAGGGACTCCTGCGAACGAAATTGGGGCCCCGCAGCCGGGGAATTTTGTGTTAGAGTGGTGTCAGAAGAAGCGAACCCCCACGGGCCGTGGTCAGAAATGACCCTAGAGCCCACAACTTTGGGGCTGGCTTCTTCTTTCATTTTCCCATCCCCCCCGCTCTCCGCGTACCGGCCGGAGCCGCGCTGACGGTTCACGTCATCCAGCGCCTCCGCAAGGATATTCTGTGCCCGGACGAGGCGATCGGAGCGCGCGGCGCCGGGCGGCAAGGCCACCGGAGTTTTTTCTCGAAAGAACCCGGAGTTTTCCCCTTGCAAAAAGACCGTGAGTATGGTACAATAGCTCGAAACAAAAAGAGGAAAGAGGAATATGAAGAGCATGAGTCAGATTACGATTATGGATCACCCGCTGATTGAGCATAAGATCACTATGCTGCGCAGCGTCGAAACCGGTTCCAAGGAATTCCGCGAGCTGATTGAAGAGATTTCCATGCTGATGGCGTACGAAGCCCTCCGCGACCTCCCGCTGGAGGAGTGCGAGGTCGAGACCCCCATCTGCCATACGAAGGCCAAGAGACTTGCGGGACGCAAGCTCGCCATCGTGCCGATTCTCCGCGCGGGTCTGGGCATGGTCGACGGCGTCCTGGCGCTGGTGCCTCCGGCGAAGGTCGGTCATATCGGTCTGTACCGCGATCCCGTGACTCATGAGCCTCAGGAATATTACTGCAAGCTGCCCGATGACATCCAGAACCGTCAGGTTATCCTGCTTGACCCCATGCTCGCCACCGGCGGCAGCGCCGTTGCGGCCGTCAACTTCATCAAGCAGCGCGGCTGCACGAACATCAAGTGCATGCACATCATTGCCGCGCCCGAAGGACTCAAGAGGCTGCACGAGGTGCATCCTGACGTGTCTCTGATCATCGGCTGCGTGGATGAGCGCCTGAATGAGAACTGCTATATCGTCCCCGGTCTCGGCGACGCGGGCGACCGTATCTTCGGAACCAAGTAAAAACGTGAAAAACCGGGCGGGGAAAGCACATTTCCCCGCCCGGTTTGTTTTCCAATCGGTCTTTCGGTGATGTCAGTCCGCGAGGTTCAGCCCGTGGGTGTCCTCGGGGATCTGTGTCGAGTTGACATCCTCGAGAGAAAACTCCGATGAGTAGGAGACACGGACGGCCTTTCCGCTTTCCTCCCAGGTGTCACGATAGGTGCAGACCACGGAGATCGGAAGGCGGGTGTCGGCATCGATGCGGATGGTGACATCGAAGTAATAGGCGGCAGTGAGATCCGACGTCGGGTCAGCCAGAAGCTCGAAGCGGTCGGAAAATCCCGACAGGACGATCGTCCCGTCCTCCAGGGCGTAATCGAAGCAGAGGGCGTAGTCGAGGTCCGGCCCGAAGAGCCGCTCATAGATCCCGGTATAACGCCGGGAAAGCTCCTCCGTCAGATTGGCCGTATCCCACTCTCCGTCCATGCCTTCCTCGTAAACGCAAACCCTGTCCGTATCGGAGTATACCTCCAGGCTGCGCGCGAGCGATGTAATACCCTTTCCGTCGTCGAGGACATCGATGGTGTACCAGCACTCCTGCTCCCGGGAGAAGATGCGCAGACGGCTGTCGATGGAGGAGGAAGAGTCTCCCGTGCGGTATCTCCCGTGCTGGACGATGGTGTAGCTGTCAAGAGACTGCACGGCCAGAAGGGTTTCCGAAAGAGCGTTGTAGACGGCATTCGTTCCCGTAACAACCTCGGCCGTCGTACGGTCGTAGGAATTTTCGATGCGCCGCGCACGCACAAAGGCATAGGGCTCGGTTTCTCCCTCCGGTACGGCATTCAGGGTCATATAACAGGCCTGCATCGCGTCGTCGCGGGTGAAGCTTTTCCGAACGCGGGAAAGATCTTCTCCGGCAAGGAGACCGCGGGAAACGGCGAACTCCAGTGCGGAATCATAGGAAAAGGACGCGTCGGTATAACCCAGGGCGCGCAGAAGCATGGTATAGAACTGCTGCGCGGTGACGGAAAGCCCGGAGCCGTAGCGCGTCTGGGACACGCCGCGGACGATGCCGTCGGAGTACAGCTTCGAGACATAGGGAGCCGCCCACGAGGCTACATCCGTGAAGGGCATATCCCCCACGATGAGATCCTCCGCATCTCCCGTAACGCGCACGATGAGCGCAGCCGCCTCCGCGCGCGTAAGGGAGCGGGTGAGCTCCAGCCCCTGAGCGGTGCCTG
The DNA here is from genome assembly GCA_963630045.1 of Butyricicoccaceae bacterium. Classification (GTDB taxonomy): domain Bacteria; phylum Bacillota; class Clostridia; order Oscillospirales; family QAMX01; genus JAAZKA01. Next base: position 2,300 of record CAVGLF010000154.1, read on the forward strand.
TGAGGAAGCCGCAGTCATACAATACGGCGGCGGACCCGGGGTAGCGGCTTTCGGCAAGCGAAGGACGCTCGGCGGCGAACGCCGCGCAGGACAGCAAGACGCATACCGTGAATACAGCGGCCAGAAGCCGCAGAGCTTTGCGCATGGCAAAAACCTCCCTGTACATGCAAAAAATCAGCCGATGCGTCCATTGTACCATTCTTTATTCACAAGGTCAAGAAAAACAAAAAAGGAAAGAAACCATGCGGGAATATACGATAGGCAGAAACGACGCAGGACAGAGACTGGACAGCTTTCTGGGAAAGGCCTGTCCGGGGCTTGCTTCCTCGCTGATCCAGAAGCTCGTGCGCACAAAGCGCGTCAAGGTCAACGGAAAGCGCGCCGAGCCCGCGCAGCGTCTGGCCGAGGGCGACCGGGTCAACGTATACGTCTACGAGGAGCGTCTGGCAGAATACACGAAGCCGCGCGAGACAGCGGCGCCGCCCGAGGTCGACGTCGTCTACGAGGACGGGAACATCCTCATCGCGAATAAGCCCCAGGGGATGCTCGCACATCCTGATGACGAGGGACGTGAGACCGACACCCTCATCGGACGCATACAGAGCTACCTGCGCCAAAAAGGGGAGTGGAGCCCCGAGCTTGAGAATGCCTTTGCACCCGCACTGTGCAACCGGATCGACCGGAACACCTCGGGACTCGTGCTGGCGGCGAAGAATGCACAGGCGCTCAGAGAGATGAACGAGGCCATCCGGGAGCGGTGGGTCGAGAAGCGCTACCTGTGCATTGTCCACGGCAGGATGGAGCGTCCCTCGGGACGGCTTGAGAACTACCTGCGGCGCGACACGAACGAAAAGCGCGTCTATGTCGAGCGGGAGCGCTCGGAGGATACGCGCACGGCGATCACGGAATACCGCGTGCTGGCGCAGAAAGGGGAGCTGTCCCTTCTGGAAATCCGTCTCATTACGGGACGCACGCACCAGATCCGCGCCCAGATGGCGGCGGCGGGGCATCCCCTTCTGGGAGACGGCAAGTACGGGCGCGAGGCCGACAACCGTCCCTACGGCGCGTCCAGGCAGGCACTCTGCGCCTACCGCGTGACCTTCCGGATGCCCGCGGACTCCGGAGCGCTTGCGTACCTGTCCGGAAGGAGCTTCTGCGTGCCGGACGTGCCCTTTGCGCGTGACTTCGGCGTGCAGGTGTAAGGACTCCTGCGCGGCTGCCATGCCGGCACGAGACGCAGGATTTTGGAGAAAATGAGAGGATTCGGGAGAAATTCACAAGCGCTTTTGACACGGAATGAAAAACGGAAAGAAATTCGCGAAAACTCTTGACTTTTTGCATGAATATGATATGATATGCGCAGGATGTTGCCCGGAGTACCCTCGGAAGAAAACGAGGATGCGCCGTGTGATGTCCTTTCGCATGTTCTTAGGGGGCTTGCCCGATGAAGAAGGGCTCCTGCCGAAAGAAATAAACAATGCGATTTTTCACAGGAGAAGGGCGGGTTGATAAATGTCCAA
>CAVGLF010000155.1:0-3742 GCA_963630045.1 Butyricicoccaceae bacterium
CGGCCGTCCTTGGCGTGGGTATGGACGATGTACTTCTTCAGATTGCGCACCGCCTGGGGAATGTCCTCGCCGATGACCATGGCGAGATTCGCGGGATCGAGGTTGACGCCCATGCCGTGGCAGGAGAGGCTGTCGAGGAAGCCGCAGAGGACGTGGGAGGGCTCGGGACCGGTCTCGATGGCGAAGGTGCAGCCGAGCTCATCCGCGGCGGCGCCCAGCTTCTCGCAGGCATCGTGCATGACGGCATAGCGGCGGATGGAGGAATCCTGGGGGACAACGCCGATGTGGGTGGTGACGATATTGCAGCCCAGATCCAGCGCCATCTCCATGACGCGCTTGGAGCGCTCGATGCGCATGGGGTTCTCCTCGGGGTTCATGAAGCCGTGACCGCCGAAGTCGCCGCAGAGCGCGGAGAACTCAAGTCCCAGGCTCTTCGTGTACTCCAGAAGCTCCCTGCGGGCCGCCTTATCCATGTTTTCGGCTGCGGTCTCGCCGTCGGTCGCCTGCAGCTGGATGCCGCGGCAGCCGACCTCGGCCGCCTTGGCGATGCTTTCGCGCAGCGGGAGACGGAAATTATTGGAACGGACGCCGATTGTAAAATCGTACATGATAAAATCCCTCCGAACAAAGCTTGTGATTTTCAAAATGAAGGAAGCGGGAATGGAAAAGCCCGTGGCTCCTCCTGTCCCGGATATTGTACCACGAAACCCGGCGCCGCGCAAGCATCAATATGGAGGATTCGCGGGGGGGGAGACGGATGGACGATACGGGGGGAGCAGGGGGAAAAGCCTGCCCCCGAAAAAGAAAAAATGAAAACCGGCAATTTGAAAACGGGAGCATGAGCGAGAAAAACGGAGCTTTTGAAAGCTCGCAAAAAATAAATGAAATTCTTCGAAAAAACCTCTTGACAAGCGGGAAGGAGTGTGATATAAATATGAAGCACGGTCTTCACGGGGCCGCTCTTTTGATGCCTCAGAGTACCGAAAAACGGAGATTTATTTACAGTTTCGGAGGGAATACGATGTCTACCTATATGGCGAATGAGAAAGCCATAGAGCGCAAGTGGTACATCATCGACGCAGCGGGCAAGCCGCTGGGCCGTACCGCTGCCACCGCCGCCGCCATCCTGCGCGGCAAGCATAAGCCCACCTTCACCCCGAATGTCGATACGGGTGATTTCGTCATCATTCTGAATTCCGATCGCGCGGTTCTGACCGGACGCAAGCCCGAGCAGAAGATGTACCGCACGCATTCCGGATATGTCGGCGGCCTGAAGGAGACGAACTACCGTCTGCTGATGGAGTCGAAGTCCGATTTCGCCATGATGCTGGCTGTCCGCGGCATGCTGCCGTCCAACCACATCGGCCGCACTGCCCTGAGCCGTCTGAAGGTCTTCAAGGGCGCCGAGCACAATCACGCCGCGCAGAAGCCCGAAGCGTGGACGAAGTAAGGGGAGGAAAGAGCGATGTATCAGAGTAAGAAGCCCTATTTCTACGGCACCGGCCGCAGAAAGTCCAGCGTCGCCCGTGTCCGCCTGTATCCCGCCGGCACCGGCAAGATCACCATCAACAACCGCGATATCGAAAACTACTTCGGTCTGGATACCCTGAAGATGGTCGTCCGTCAGCCCTTTGCGACGACGGATACCGTCGGCAAGTTTGACATCGAGTGCACCGTCATCGGCGGCGGCGTTTCCGGCCAGGCCGGCGCCATCCGTCACGGTCTCTCCCGCGCCCTGCTCGCCGCGAATCCCGAGTATCGTGCCGCCCTGAAGAAGGCCGGCTTCCTCACCCGTGATCCTCGTATGAAGGAGCGCAAGAAGTACGGTCTCAAAGCCGCACGTCGCGCGCCGCAGTTCTCCAAGCGCTGACCCGAAGCACAAAAACAGAATATTTATTCAAAAAAGAGCCCGAAAATGCGTATTTTCGGGCTCTTTTCATGTAAATTCGCTCCGATATTTCCCCCTCGAATATTTTGTCCCATTTTGACTTGCTTTGGCAAATTTTGTCCGGATTTGAACTGATTTATATGGGCTGGAAGATGGGTTGAAAGCCTTTTTTTTCACTTCTGCTGCAGTCCTACAAAAATGAGCTCCCCCTTCCCGAAAAAACCCTTGCAAACGGCGGATTTTTCTGTTATTATCAAATCAGGTTTAGTTTATATGCCGCTGACCGGGAACACTCAGCCAAAAAAAGGGGGCTTTGACCAATGCCGCAGCCGAACCCCATAATGGACACGACCGGGTCGGGTCCGTCCCTTTGTGCTGTCTCCAAACGCAGACACAAGCCTTTCAAGAGACGCATTTTGCCCATGATGCAGGGGTGGAATGCGTCTTTTTGCATGTAAATTCAACCTTTTTTTAGGAGGGAAACGAAATGAAACGGAAACGATTGTTATCCACAGCCATGGCGCTGCTGCTCGCGGCAAGCCTGCCGGTGTCGGCGTTTGCGCAGGAGTACAGCATTGACGAGGGCGACATCACGGTTTTCGCGGACAGCACGGGACAGTATGTTTCGCAGGTCGGCGGCAATCAGAACGAGCTGCAGACCTCGGACACGGTCATCACGCAAAAAGACAGCAGTACGCCGACGTCCAACACCGTCACCATCAACGCGGAATCCGGCACAACCGCCAAGGTGACGCTTGACGGCGTGAACATCGACGTAAGCGGTGATAGCAAAGCCGCGGTATCCACCGAGGGCGAGGGCAATGTGACGGTGGAGCTGGATCATACAAACACAATCAAGAGCGGCAATGATCACGCCGGTCTGGAGAAAACAAAGACTCAAGGTACGCTGACCATCACCGACACGGACAATAACGGCAGCCTTGATGCCGCAGGCGGCGTAGATGCTGCCGGTATCGGCAGCGGAAGACGGGCCAACGGCAGCAATATCACCATCGAAGGCGGCACTATTACAGCCACAGGCGGCAACCGCGGCGCGGGTATCGGCGGCGGTGAATGGGGCAGCGGCAGCAATATCACAATTGAAGGCGGCACGGTTACGGCCACCGGCGGTGGTAGCGGCGCGGGTATCGGCGGCGGATCCCTAGGCGGGGGCAGCAATATCACCATCAAGGGCGGCACGGTTACGGCCACCGGCGGTGGCAGCGGCGCGGGTATCGGCGGCGGATACAACGGCGAGGGCAGCAATATCACCATCGAGGGCGGCACGGTTATGGTCAAAGGTGGAATAATAGCTGCTGGTATCGGCGGTGGAGCGGACAGCCGCGGCAGCGATATCACAATTTCGGGTGATGCGCAGCTGAAGGTTCAAGGGGGCAAGAATGAAGTCGCTCTTACCGGAGCCGGCGCTGCAATCGGCAACGGAGGCGCAATTTTTGGTGTAACAAACGGCACAGAGATCGCGCCTGACACCGGTGAACTGAGTGAAAACGGCTATATTTTGTACTATGATCGTAACGCCGACATGGATACCGATCAGCCGGCTGAGGTGATTCATTACGGCAACACAGAGAAGCATAAAGGCACACTGACCGTCACACCGGCGACAGACGCTACCTGCACCACCGACGGCAGCACCATGGGCTTGACGTGCACCTGCGGAAAAATAGACGTTGCTCCGCAAACGGTACAGGCAACAGGACATGAATGGGAAAACGGCATATGCTCTGTCTGCGGAGAGAAGCAGCCTGACCCTGCCGCGGCACAGTCTGCCGAAACCCAGTCCGAGCCGCTCTACCGCGTGACGGACGGGGACGGCGGGAATATGGTCTACAG
>CAVGLF010000156.1:0-3660 GCA_963630045.1 Butyricicoccaceae bacterium
TAGCAGGAAAACTTCGTAAGGATACAGTACGCAAGCCCCGGCGAAGAAAAAAACCAAAGCGGGGAGCGCCCCTTGCCAAGTAGTAGCCTGCGTCGGGCGATCCTTGAGGCACCGAAGTTTTCCTATAGCAGGAAAACTTCGTAAGGATACAGTATGCACTCTCGGCGAAGAGAAAACCCAAAGCAAGGGGGTTCGGGGCACCCCCCGAGCTCAAAACCTACCCCAAAACACGGCAGTTCCGGCGATGGCCTGACAAAAAGCTGGAATTTTCCCCGTCTGTGGGAAAATTCCAGCTCATGAGACCGTATTCAGCAGGAAAGAGGGGAAAACTGCGTTCAGGCGTGGCAGAACTCGCGGCGGCGGTAGGAGAAGAAGGCTGCCAGCTCGCAGAGCACAAACACCGCGGCCATGACGATGATCTGCGCCGGCAGGAAGTACCATCCCATGGCAAAGGTGTACTCCGGCAGGGAAAAGTGCGGAAGCGCCGCGTACCACAGGAAGCTTCCGGCGCCCGTGAGGGCGGGTACTGCGGGAAGCAGCCACAGGATAACGAGGATGGACGCCGTCCACACGGCGCCGATGCCCGCACGGCGCGTTACGGCGGAGAACATCGTGCCCAGCGCATACATCGCAAGCTCCGCCGCCAGGATGCGGAAGAAGATCACGGCGTAGGCCAGCACGTACGACATCGTCGGCATGCGGAAGATGCAGTAGCCGCCGAAGGAGAGCCCGAACAGGATGACGTTCAGAAGCACGGTGTAGATGAGGCCGCCGGAGGCGCGGCGCAGGAAGACGGAGGTGCGGGAGATCGGAGACGCATACATCAGCTCCGCCAGACCCTCCTCGTCGCTGGTCAGGCTGCGTCCCGCCGTGATGGCGACGATCAGATTCTGCACCAGCACGATGGGCTGGTACAGACGCGTGAAGAAGGCCAGCGGATCGCTCATGTCCAGCGGGGACAGAACGGCGAGAAACTCCCGCAGTCCCTCGGGCAGCGCGGCGAGTGCGTAGCTCGCGGCAATCGTGCCGCCGGAGGCCTGCATCAGGGCATACAGGGTATACAGGCCGACAATGAGCAGCCCGCAGGGAATCAGCGAGGCGATGAGCGCCGTCATGAATCGTCTGAACTCATAGCGCATTGGAGTGGCCTCCTTCCGTAACGAAGTTCGCAATCATCACGCTCTGCATCGTCGGCTCCTCAATGCGCAGATTCTCGATGGTGAAGGAGGAGAGCGTCTTGATCAGCGTGTCCATGGAGCCGGCATAGGTGAAGCTGACGGAATGCGCGTCTCCGTGGAAGTTGACGATGCCCAGCGCGGAGGCGATCTCCGGCGCGTTCTCCGCCAGAACGGTGATGCGCCGCGCACGCAGGAAGTCCATCTGCGCGACCTCGCCTGTGTGCACAACCGTGCCGTTCTGCAGGATCGCGGTATGCGTGCAGTACTCGACGATCTCGTCGACGCTGCGGGTGGTGATGAGCACCGTCGTTCCGTTGGCATGCAGTCTGCGAAGCTCCTCGAAGACGGCCTCCCGCTCAAACGGCTCGAGGTTCAGGGATGGCTCGTCCACGGCGACCAGCGGAGGATCCTGCAGCAGTACGCAGATGAACGCGAGCTTGCGGCGATCCCCCTCGTCGAGCTTGTCGAAGCGCATGGCGGGATCGAGCTGAAAGCGTGCGCAGAGCTCAGCAAGACGGCCGTCGTCAATGCGGGCATCGCTGCGGTTCATGGCGTATATCATCTGCCGCGCCGTCATGCGCGAGTGTCCGCGGACATGCGCCGGCACATAACCCGCGCTGGCGCGGATTTTGACGCTGTCGCGGACGGAATCCCAGTCGAATACGGCAATCTCGCCGCTTGCGGGATGGATATAGTCAAACATCAGCCTGAGCAGTGTGGATTTTCCCGACTGCGTCGGCCCCAATATGCCGAAGAACGAACCCGCCTCCACCGAGAAGCGAACCTCCTCCACGCCGGAGTGGTCGCGGAAATCGCGGGTCGCGTATCGAAAATCAACCGCGAGCATTGAAAGTCTCCTTTTTTCCATGTACAAAGGGGGAAAACCGGGGAATTCCTGCCTTTGCAGGGCATGACCGACTCCCTCAAACGGGCAATGCATGAAGCATACCCTGTCTATTCTACCCGTTTTGGCGCGATTTGTCAATACACGCCCCGTCAAAGCAAAAGCTGAGGCCGAAAATAGGCTTGATTTTCAGCCAATTCCACCCTTTACAAGGCTTTCCTCATCTGATATCATAGGGAGCGGTACCCGATACTGTTTCTTTTTTATGAAAAAAGGAGGACGCGCTCATGAAACCCATCGCTTCCGGAAAGGTCCGTGAAATCTACGCCGTCGATGACCGCTCCCTGCTGATCGTGACGACCGACCGCATTTCCGCCTTTGACGTAATCATGCCGACGCCGGTTGCCGGCAAGGGTCACATCCTCAACGCTCTGTCGGAGTTCTGGTTCGACTACACCCGCGACATCGTCCCGAATCACGTGATCACGACCGACCGCGCGAAGTTTCCGGCTCCCTACTGTGACGAGCCCTCCTTTGAAGGACGCGCCATGCTCGTCCGCCGTCTGAAGATGCTGCCCATCGAATGCATCGTACGCGGCTACATCACGGGCTCCGGCTGGGAAAGCTATCAGAAATGCGGAAAGGTCTGCGGCATCACGCTGCCCGAGGGACTGCGCGAATCCGAAAAGCTCCCCGAGCCGATCTTCACGCCTTCGACGAAGGCCGCCGAGGGTCACGACGAGAACATCGACTTCGACCGTATGTGCAGCATCATCGGCCGTGAGCTCGCCTGCAAGGTGCGCGACACGACGATTGCCGTCTACCGCGCCTGTGCGGACTACGCCGCCTCCCGCGGCATCATCATCGCCGACACGAAGCTGGAGTTCGGTCTGGACGAATCAGGCGTTCTCACGCTGGGCGACGAGGTGCTGACGCCCGACTCCTCCCGCTTCTGGCCCGCCGCGGACTATGCCGTCGGCCGGGGGCAGAAGAGCTTTGACAAGCAGTATCTGCGCAACTGGCTGAAGGCCGAAGGGCTTGCGGGCGTCTCTCCCGCACCCGAGCTTCCCGCGGACGTAGTCCGCGAGACTCAGAACAAGTACCGCGAAGCAGCAGAGCTTCTCGGCGTACGCATCTGACATTTTCTCCCGCCGCACCGGAAGTCTCATAAGCTGAAAATTCCCCCTGTCAAAGGGGGAATTTTCAGCTTTTTGCTGTGTTTTGAGCCCACGCCCGTACTGCCCTTCATGTCTTGAGACTGCGTACTGTATCCTTACGAAGTTTTCCCCGGTCTAGGGGAAAACTTCGTGCCGCAAGAAGTGCCCGACGCAGCCTCATACTTGGCTTAAGGGGACGCTCCCCGCTTTGGATTTTTTCTTCGCCGAGGCTTGCGTACTGTATCCTTACGAAGTTTTCCTGCTATAGGAAAACTTCGTACCTCAAGGATCGCCCGACGCAGACTCATACTTGGCAGAGGGGACGCTCCCCGCGCTCCCCTCTGCATGTCCCTAGCGCCAGTTTCTTTGCTTGTGCAAAGAAACTGGACAGAAACACACTTAAGGGGACTAAAGTCCCCTTAAGGATCTCTCCGGAGTGCGCCGCCTGCGGGCGGCTCAAGACGTTTTTGGATTTTTACAT
>CAVGLF010000157.1:0-3615 GCA_963630045.1 Butyricicoccaceae bacterium
GGACGAGCTGGTCGTCGCCATCGGACGCATCGGCTTCCGCTACGTCGGCGTGAGCTTCATTCCGATGGTCACCTCGCTGATCTTCCCCGTCTTCTTCCAGGCCGTGGGTCAGAGCCTGAAAAGCTCCGCTCTGACGGTCATCCGCACGGTGGTGCTGTTCGTGCCGCTGGGGTATCTCTTCTCGCGCTTCGGTCTGAACCGCTTCTGGCTGACCTACCCCGCAACGGAGGTCATCACAACAGCGGTGGGATTTGCGATGTACAGGAATTTTCTGAAGCACGAAGCGCACGGATAAAAACATAAAAAAAGGGGGGAAGCCTTCCCCCCTTTTTTTATGTTTTTGCATCCGAACCCGCAAAACCGAAAAAAAGAGCATTGCCCCTTTTTGAAACAGGGCAATGCTCTTTTTTCATCTGGAGGCGCCACCCGGAATCGGACCGGGGAATAAGGGTTTTGCAGACCCTTGCCTTACCGCTTGGCCATGGCGCCATGTGCAAGGTATAGTATACATGAAATGTGCGGGATTGTCAAGAACTTTTTTCGGGAAAGTTTTCCCGGGAAGGGAGTGAGGAAAAATCGGAGAAATTTCACGGCCGGGGACATGATGCGGCGGCGCGAAGAAAGCGGAAAATGCAGGAGCTCCCATGCCTGTCCTGCATTTTTTGCGCCGTACACCCGAAAAGCGGCGTGAAAGTCAGCGGGGATTGGGAGAACGGGAGTGAGAATCATGCAAAACGCGTCTTTTGTGAAAATGACGAAACAGGGCGTCCGGGGATGCGTTATGCATGAAAATTAACGAAGTGCAGGGTTTACTTTCCGTTAAAATATGATATAATACAGATTACTCAGATGAAGGAGGAATGGTTTCTTGAAGAAATATGTGTATCTCTTCACGGAAGGAAACGGAAAAATGCGCGAGCTGCTGGGCGGCAAGGGCGCGAATCTCGCCGAAATGACGAGACTCGGTCTGCCGGTGCCCCAGGGCTTTACGATTACGACTGAGGCCTGCACTCAGTATTATGAAGACGGACGCCAGATCAATGCCGAAATTCAGGGGCAGATCATGGAATATATCGCCAAGATGGAGGAAATCACCGGCAAGAAGTTCGGAGACCGCGAGAATCCCCTGCTCGTCTCCGTCCGCTCCGGCGCGAGAGCGTCCATGCCCGGCATGATGGACACCATCTTAAACCTCGGTCTCAATGAGGACGTCGTGCGCGTCATCGCGGCGAAGTCCGGCAATCCCAGATGGGCGTGGGACTGCTACAGAAGATTCATCCAGATGTACTCCGACGTCGTCATGGAGGTCGGCAAGAAGTACTTCGAGGAGCTCATCGACCGCATGAAGGAAGAAAAGGGCGTGACGCAGGACGTCGAGCTCGACGCGGCCGATCTGGAGAATCTCGCCAATCAGTTCAAGGCCGAGTACAAGAGCAAGCTCGGTACGGACTTCCCGGATGACCCCAAGGAGCAGCTCATGGGCGCCATCAAGGCCGTCTTCCGTTCCTGGGACAACCCGCGCGCCAACTTCTACCGCATGCAGAACGAGATCCCCTATTCCTGGGGCACCGCCGTCAACGTCCAGATGATGGCGTTCGGCAACATGGGCGAGACCTCCGGCACCGGCGTTGCCTTCACCCGCAACCCCGCCACCGGCGAAAAGAAGCTCATGGGCGAGTTCCTGATGAACGCGCAGGGCGAGGACGTTGTCGCCGGCGTCCGCACTCCGATGCCCATCGACAAAATGGCCGAGATCATGCCCGAGGTCTTTGAGCAGTTCCAGAAGATCTGCTCCATCCTTGAGAATCACTACCGCGACATGCAGGACATGGAGTTCACCATCGAGGACCGCCACCTGTACATGCTCCAGACCCGCAACGGCAAGCGCACGGCGGCTGCCGCGCTGAAGATCGCCTGCGACCTCGTCGACGAGGGCATGATCACCGAGCAGGAAGCGGTCATGATGATCGATCCCAAGCAGCTCGATGCGCTGCTGCATCCGCAGTTCGAAGCCAAGGCTCTGAAGGCCGCGAAGCCCATCGCCACCGCTCTGCCCGCCTCCCCCGGCGCGGCCTGCGGCAAGCTCGTCTTCACCGCCGAGGACGCCGTCGCCTGGGGCAAGCTCGGCGAGAAGGTCGTCCTGGTCCGTCTGGAGACATCCCCCGAGGACATCGAGGGCATGCACTATGCGCAGGGCATCCTGACCGTCCGCGGCGGCATGACCTCGCACGCGGCGGTTGTCGCGCGCGGCATGGGCACCTGCTGCGTCTCCGGCTGCGGCGCCATCCACATGGATGAGGCGAACAAGAAGTTCACCCTTGCGGGCAAGACCTATACTGAGGGAGACTGGGTCTCTCTGGACGGCTCCACCGGAAACATCTACGGCGAAGCGCTTCCGACCGTCCCGGCGACGATCTCCGGCGAGTTCGGACGCCTCATGGCCTGGGCCGACAAGTGCCGCCGTCTGCAGGTTCGCACGAATGCCGACACTCCGAAGGATGCCCGTCAGGCGCGTGCCTTCGGCGCGGAGGGCATCGGCCTGTGCCGCACCGAGCACATGTTCTTCGATCCCGACCGCATCGCCGCCATCCGCGAGATGATCTGCTCCGACACCGTCGAGGAGCGTGAGGCCGCTCTGGCGAAGCTCCTGCCGATGCAGCAGGGCGACTTCGAGGCCATCTACGAGGCCATGGAGGGCTGCCCCGTCACGATCCGCTACCTCGATCCCCCGCTCCACGAGTTCGTTCCGACCGAGGAGAAGGACATCGAGCTGCTGGCGAACACGCAGGGCAAGCCGATCGAGCAGATCAAGGCAATCATCGCCGCGCTGCATGAGTTCAACCCGATGATGGGTCACCGCGGCTGCCGTCTGGCTGTCACCTATCCGGAAATCGCCCGTATGCAGACCCGCGCCGTCATCCGCGCCGCTCTGAACGTCCAGAAGAAGCATCCGGAGTGGAGCATCGTGCCGGAGATCATGATCCCGCTGGTCGGCGAGCGCCGCGAGCTGGCCTTTGTCAAGAAGATCGTCACCGAGACGGCGGACGAGGAAATCGCCGCTGCCGGCTCCGACATGCACTACAAGGTCGGCACGATGATCGAGATTCCGCGTGCCGCTCTGACTGCGGACGAGATCGCGAAGGAAGCGGAGTTCTTCTCCTTCGGCACCAACGACCTCACCCAGATGACCTTCGGCTTCTCCCGCGACGACGCCGGAAAGTTCCTCAGCTCCTACTATGCCAACAAGATCTACGAGAACGATCCCTTCGCCCGTCTGGATCAGACCGGCGTCGGCCGTCTCGTCGAGATGGCGGCGGAGCTGGGACGCAAGACCCGTCCCGACATCAAGCTCGGCATCTGCGGAGAGCACGGAGGAGATCCGTCCTCTGTCGAATTCTGCCATCGTGTGGGACTCAACTACGTCTCCTGCTCCCCCTTCCGTGTCCCGATTGCCAGACTGGCTGCCGCGCAGGCCGCCATTCGCGACAACAAGTAATTCTTCCTTCATTTTCTTAGCTGCGTATCGTTTATCAGGGCTCAGACTTCCCCTCTGTCAAGAGGGGAAATCTGAGCCTTTTGGTTGCATTTCAAAGACTGCCGTATTTCGGGGAAGGG
>CAVGLF010000158.1:0-3276 GCA_963630045.1 Butyricicoccaceae bacterium
ATCGTCGGGCGTATCGGGTGTGACAGGCGTATCGGGTGTGACAGGCGTATCGGGCACTACGGGCAGCTCGGGCACTGCGGTCGCGGGGAAGGTGATATAGAGGGTAAGTCCACCCTCAGCCGTCGTAACGGCGGTGGCGGTAACGGAAATCGGGTTCCCCAGAGAATCCTTCACATTGACCGTAAGGTTTTCGGAGATACGGATCTTCATGCCGCTCTGCGCGTACCCTGCGGCGTTCACCGCAAGCTCCGCCGTGTAGGCGACGCCTCCGGCAGCGGCATCAGCCTCGGGCGTCCAGACGGGAGCGCCGAAGAGAGCCGTCACGTCATAGGGATCGGTGTAGGCATCAGACACGGCAGAGGCCGAGATAACGGAGGAGGGGAGAGCTGCGTCGGTCACGGGCGCGTCCATTGTCAGATTGATTTCGCGGATGACGGGATTGTACACGGCCTTGATGTCGATGTCCTGCGTGAGCCTATCGATTCTCACGGTCATGTCCGTGGATTCGCCATTAGAATGAACCCACTTTTCAAAGAGCTCGCCGTCTACGGCCGCGGCGCCGAGGACGACGCTATTGCCGTAGCGGTAGGTATAGGTTTTCGGCTCGTAGAGCTCGGGATTCGGGCTCACGCCGTTCTTGGCACCGGTATCGACGCCGTGCACGGTCACGGTGAAGGGGTTATCGAGCACATAGGTATAGGTGACGACCGGCGAGGTGTTAAACGATGCCTTTTCGGAACGCGCAAGAAGCACAAACGTCACACGGTATCCGGGCTTTGCGGTCAGCGTCAGGGTGTCTGTATAGGCAGTCCAATCGGTCTTCGGACTTATCTCTCCGGTTGCGGCGTCGTAGGATCGGACGAGATAGTAGGAGATCGACGGATTGTTGGCATCGGAGCAGGTAAGGGAGACCTCCATGCTGAGGCTGCCGTCATTATTCTTCGTGACAATGCTCGTATCAGCCTCCGTATAGGTGCCGGAGGGGATGCTTGCTTTGGGAGACGTAAGCGCTCCGGAAGACTTGACCTGCACTGTGACCGTGGCCGTGGTGTGCTGATTCGGGTCAAGGTTCAGGCCGTCGTACTGAATTTCGGGGTACAGGGGGTAGTTGCCTTCCTCGTTGAGCTTTACTTCAGAAAGATTGACAGTACTATAATTCAGAGAGGCGGTCTTCACGCCGTCCTCGGTGCTGAGAACCACGGTTCTGGGCAGGAGATTGCGAAGATCGTCAATACTGGAATCCTTTTTGATGGTCAGGTCAAAATCCTCGACAGCCAGCACCCGGGCCTGCGCGGTTGTTATGCTGTTGCCGTAGATGCGGAGCGCGCCGGTGTCGTCCACCTTGGCGGAGTACGCATTTTTGGCGGCGTTCGCGCCGTACTGAACCATTGCGCGTGCGTTGGAGTAGAAGGTGAGTCCGTTCGCAAGATCCTCGCTGACCACGGCGGCAGCGTAGTACGTTTTGCCGTATCCCGCCGTGCCGGAGACGGTCTGAGTCTTGCCGTCCACGACCTCAAGCCAGATGACGCCGACGGGTTTTTCGAAGCTGATGTCTGAGTTGATCCAGGTGATCTTGCCGTCTGTAGGAAGCATCGTGCCCGCGACGGGAGCCGCGACCTCAAGCGTGACGGACTGGATTTTGGACACATAGCTCGCCGTAAGCTCCACGTCCTGCGCCGGCATCTGGAAAGAGGTCACTTCATTGTTGGGATTCATAAAATTTCCTGCGGCGGGGGTATTCCAGTAATGGAATACCTTGGAGGAATCCTCGGGCGTACCGCTGACGGTCACCCACTTGCCTGCCTCGAAGCAGCCCAGATGCTCGCCGTTGACGGTCAGCGCGTAGCGCGTGCCGGAGCGCAGGGTGAGCTCGCTGCCGCTGGCCTCCAGATGGTAGCCCGTGACATCGGAGAAGAAGACATTGGCCGGATATGTCGCGTTCTTGCCGATCTTCATGCCGTTAAGGTCATCGCTTCCGGAGCGGATGCCGATCCAGGAACCCGCAGAGGGCGCGGAGATCAGATAGGACTCGACGGAGGTGAGCCAGTAGCTCTGGTAGGCCAGAAAGACATCGTCGCGGGAGCTGTCGGAGGTACGCAGGTTGCCGTCTACGATGACCTTTCCTCTGAGGCTGATGTCGTTGTTGTAATCGCAGTAAATGCCGCCGCCTGCGGTGTTGGCCTTGTTATCCTGAATGGTGCAGCCGTCAATAACGCAGTAATCATTATTCAGGTAGATGGCGCCGCCTTCGGATTCAGCCCGGTTATCGGTGAATTTGCAGTTTTTGATGGTGGTCTTCTCCTGATCGAGGTAGATGGCACCGCCGTCGTCCCGGGCCCAGTTGTTGTACATCCACAGCCCGCTGATCGTGCTGGCAACGGGGGAGCTGTCCTGCTGAATGTAGATGGCGCCGCCGTTGGCTTTGGGCGTCTGATTGTTGATGATCAGACCCGTGCCATCGTCCGAGCGCACACTGAACTCGGTTTCGTACAGATAGATGCCGCCGCCGCATGCCTGGGAAACATTGCTGTCGATGGTGGAATTGCCCGTCAGGGTGATGGTCGTCCCGGAACAATTGGAATCGATGCCGGCGCCGTTCCCGTAGGAGAAGTTCGAATAGATGCGGCTTCCCTGCGACAGGCTGACCAGGCAGTCCTCACCGCCGATATAGACGCCGCCGCCGTTCTGCTCGCAGAAGTTGCGCTCAATGGAGGCGCCGTTGGTCAGATACAGACGGCAGTTATCGCCGTTCATATTGACTCCGCCGCCCCGGATCTTGGAAATATTGCCGCCGATGGCGACATTATCCAGCGTAAGCCAGGAGCCCTTTTCCATCTGGACGGCACCGCCGGTGCCGGAGCCGTAGCCGCCCTTGATCAGACCGCCGACGGGCTGGGTTTGGGCTCTCTCGATCTGGTTCGTGTACGAACGTCCGTCGTACTCGAATACTTTTTCGACATCCATCCGATCAAGGCCGCGTCCGCAGAGGGAGAGGTTTGCACCCTCATACAGGTGGATGACACAGCCCGACACGCCGTTCGAGCTCATCTTCACCATGGCATAGCCGTTCATGTTCAGAGATGCGGTCTTGCCGCTTGCAACGTTCAGCGCGTGCTCAAGCACGTACCAGTCGCACATCATGGTAACGCCCGTGGTTGTACCGTCCTGCGCGGCAGCCCAGGCGTCCTGATAGCTGTAGTACTGTTTTCCGTTGTCGTCCACGGCGTATACGGTATTTTCCCCATCGGCCAGCGTGACGGCCGACAGAGAAAAGAC
>CAVGLF010000159.1:0-3234 GCA_963630045.1 Butyricicoccaceae bacterium
GGACTACTGGTGGTACCTCGACCTGCGCCGCTACGGCAGCACGCATCACGCGGGCTTCGGTCTGGGCTTCGAGCGCCTGATCATGTACCTCACGGGCATCTCGAACATCCGCGATGTCCTGCCCTTCCCGAGAACGACCCACAGCGCGGATTTCTAAAAATTTTAAAAAATCGGCTGACACGAAAACTCTCTCTCTCTCCCCCAAAAAAGGGGGAGAGGAGCCCCTTTTTTAAAAAGACAGCCCGCGCGCGCCCCCTCGCTTTTTCCCATCGCCCGAAATTTTTTCGCATATCTAAAAGCCGCGGTTTTCGCCCACGCTCCCCCCAAAAAATAGGAAAAACTCTCAAAAAACCCCGAAGAGGAGGTCTTTCAATTATGTCCGAATCCACCCAGCTTTCCGAGCTTCGCCGCAGGTATGAGGAGTACCGCGCACAGAATCTGAAGCTGAATATGGCCCGAGGCATCCCCAGCACCGATCAGGTCAACCTGTCCCAGGCGATGCTTTCCGAGCTGCAGACAGCCGAGGAGTGCCGAACGGCGGCGGGCGTCGACTGCCGCACCTATGCGGGTGCCCTGTTCGACGGAATCCCGGAGGCGAAGGACTTCTTTGCCGAGGTGTACGGCATTCCGCGTGAGAACATCCTGGTCGGCGGCAATTCCTCGCTGAACATGATGTACGACACGGTCGCGCGCGCCATGCTCTACGGCGTCGTCGACTCGCCCGCGCCCTGGTGCAGACGGGGCGGGATCAAATTCCTCTGCCCCGCGCCCGGCTATGACCGGCATTTCCGCGTCACGCAGTCCCTGGGCATCGAGCTCGTCACGGTCGACATGACCGAAACCGGCCCCGATATGGACACGGTCGAGCGGCTTGTCGCGGAGGATGACTCCATTCTGGGCATGTGGTGCGTACCCAAATACTCCAACCCCACGGGCGTTGTGTACTCGCCCGAGACCGTGCGCCGCATCGCCTCGATGAAGACGGCGGCTCCGGATTTCAGAGTGTTCTGGGACAACGCCTACGGCGTGCACGATCTCTATGAGCCCGTTGAGCTGACGGACATCTTCGAGGAGTGCCGCAAGGCGGGGCATGACAACCGCGTCTTCTACTTTGCCTCCACGTCCAAGATTTCCTTCCCCGGAGCGGGTGTTGCCATCATGGCGGCCTCTCCCGAAAACCTCCGCCAGATCAAGAGCGTCGTATCCGCGCAGACCATCGGCGCGGACAAGCTCAATCAGCTGCGCCACGTCCGCTTCTTCCGCAATGCGGAGGGCGTGCGCGAGCAGATGCGCCGCCATGCCGAGATTCTGCGTCCGAAGTTCGACCTCGTCCTTGACACCTTCCGCCGCGAGCTGACGGGCATCGCCGAGTGGGGCAACCCCCGCGGAGGCTACTTCATCAGCCTCGACGTGCCGGATGGCTGCGCGAAGCGTGTCTATCAGCTGGCGCGCGAGGCCGGCGTTACGCTGACCGATGCGGGCGCGACCTTCCCCTACGGAATCGACCCGCGCGACCGCAATCTGCGCATTGCGCCGTCCTACCCGCCCCTGCAGGAGCTTAAGACCGCCATCGAAGTGCTGTGCGTCTGCGTCAAGCTCGCCGCCGCCGAGAAAGGAGCCGAAGCCCGATGAGTCATGATACCTATCAGAGCCCGCTGTGCTCCCGCTATGCCTCGAAGAGCATGCAGTTTATCTTCTCCGACGACTTCAAGTTCCGTACCTGGCGCCGCCTCTGGGTCGCCCTCGCCCGTGCCGAGCATGAGCTGGGACTGCCCGTGACCCAGGAGCAGGTGGAGGAGCTGGAGGCGCATGTCGAGGATATCGACTACGAAGCCGCCGCCGCCCGCGAGCGCGAGGTGCGCCACGACGTCATGGCGCATGTCTACGCCTACGGACTCGTCTGCCCGAAGGCCAAGCCCATCATCCATCTGGGCGCGACGAGCGCCTATGTCGGCGACAACACCGACATCATCCAGATGCGCGAGGGCTTACGGCTCGTGCGCGAAAAGGTCAGGATGGTGCTCCGGGCTCTGGCGCGCTTTGCGCAGGAGTACCGTGCGCTGCCCACCCTCGGATTCACGCATTTCCAGCCGGCGCAGCTTACGACCGTCGGCAAGCGCGCGACGCTGTGGGCCAATGAGCTGCTCCTCGATCTGGACGAGCTGGATCACCGCATCGATTCCCTGAAGCTTTTGGGCTCCAAGGGCACGACCGGCACTCAGGCGAGCTTCCTGGAGCTCTTCCACGGCGACCATGAAAAGGTGCAGGAGCTCGACCGCCTCATCTGCCGCGAGATGGGCTTTGCCTCCTGCGTTCCCGTGTCGGGACAGACCTATACCCGCAAGTACGATGCGCTGGTGCTTTCGACCCTTTCCGGCATCGCGCAGAGCGCGTCGAAGTTTGCAAACGATCTGCGCCTGCTCCAGCATCTCAAAGAGATTGAGGAGCCCTTTGAAAAGTCGCAGATCGGCTCCTCCGCCATGCCGTACAAGCGCAACCCCATGCGCTCCGAGCGCATCACGGCGCTGGCGCGCTACGTGATGACGGACGCGCTGAACCCCTGCATTACCTCTGCGACCCAGTGGTTCGAGCGTACGCTGGATGACTCCGCCAACAAGCGCATCAGCATCCCGGAGGCCTTCCTTGCGGTGGATGCGATTCTGAACATCTATGAAAACGTCGCCTCGAATCTCGTGGTCTACCCCAAGGTCATCGAGCGCCACATCCTGGACGAGCTGCCCTTCATGGTCAGCGAGAACATCATGATGGACGCCGTCAGCCGCGGCGGAGACCGTCAGGAGCTGCATGAGCGCATCCGTGAGCACGCAATGGCAGCCGGGCGCGAGGTCAAGGAATTCGGACGTCCGAACGATCTCATCGACCGCATTGCGGCAGACCCCGCATTCGGGCTGACGAAGGAGCAGATCACGGCGCACCTGAACCCCTCGGACTACATCGGACGCGCGCCCGAGCAGGTGGACGCATTCCTTGCAGAATGCGTAAATCCCAGAATCGAGGACGTGCAGGAGAGAGCTCAGGACATGGAGCTGAAGGTATAAGGCTTTTTTGCGCGGGTGCGGACATAAAAAAACGAAAAACAGGAAAAATAACTCTTGCAATTCCCGAAAATCCGTGGTATAATCACGGTTGTGTGCTGTATATCCTGCGCTTGATGCTTTGTTCGCCCTGCCTGCACACAGGGGATCGGCCAAGAGCTTTGGCGCAGAAGAGAGG
>CAVGLF010000160.1:0-3197 GCA_963630045.1 Butyricicoccaceae bacterium
GCGTCAGGTTGAGGACCGAAGCTACAGGCTTGCCCGCACGGATGCGGAAAACGCCCGGCTTCTCGGAAAATTTCAGGTGTACGATAAAGAACAGAATCTGATATTTGAAGAGGATTTCGGATTTGAACTGCGCGGAATCCGGGGTCTCTATGTCGGACCGCGCGGACGCGCACTTCTGGTGGATGTCGTACAGGAACAGGGAGACAGCGGTGTTCAGGAGGTAACGCGATACTATTATTTCGACCTGGACGAAGTTGACACGGGACATGCTGCGCGCCTCGATTTTCCAGAAAGCCGGCAGCTTTTCCAACAACAACATCCGCCGTACGCCCCGGGACTTCGCGCCGCTGGCCGGGCTTCCGCTGGAGCTCGGATACGAAAACGGCATTACAGCGGCGGCGGACTGGCGCGTGGGGGATTTTCTGCTGCCTGCCGCCGTGTTCCTCTTCTGCATCCGCCTCTTCCTGCATGAGTACGATACCGGCCTGGGGCGGCTGATCCGTACCGCGAAGCTGGGAAGGGCGCCGACGGCAGCCGCGAAGCTCGCGGCCTTGTTTACGCTGACGGCGGCGGTTGAGCTTGCCCTGTGCGCGGGTACGATCTTCACGGCGCAGGGTCTCTACGGCTTCGGAAAGCTCTCCCGCTGCATCCAGTCCCTGCCAAGCTTCCGCGACTGCACGCTGCGCACGAGCGTGGGCGGGTTTCTCGCGGTCTATACGCTCACGAAGCTCGGAGCGGCCTGGCTGACGGCGGCAATTATGGCGCTCTGTTTCATCGTCTGCGGAGGCGGGAAGTCCACCTTCACGGCACTGGGACTCTATGCCGCCGTGAGCTTCGTCTGCTGCCGCTTCATCCATTCGGCCTCGTGGCTGAACATGCTGAAGTACATAAACATCTTTTCGGGGTGGGATGTATACAATTTCTACCGGCTCTACATCAACATCAATTTCTTCTCCTATCCGCTGAACCGTACGATACTGTGTACGGCTGCGGGCGCGGCGGCCTTCCTCATCCTCGTCTTTGCCGCGGGCTGGTGCTATGCGAAGGGGCGGCTCCGGGACTTCGCGGAGGGACTGTTCGGACGCGTCGGCGCGTGGGCTGCCGGGCGGCGCTCGAATCGCCCCCTGCGCGGTACGGTATCCGTTGCAGCGCATGAGCTGCGCAAGGCGTTTTTCACGGGACGCGCGTGGATCTGCCCCGCTGCGGCGCTGCTGGTGACGGTCTGTCTGTGGGATGTGCAGCCGCTGCGCCTAAGCTATGCGGACGATGCGGCCTACAAGCTCTGCGCGAACCGCTGGTCGGGCGTACTGACGGACGAAAAGCGGGAGGAGATTGAAGCGGAGCGCGCCTATATCGAGGGCATCCCGCAGAGGATGGAGGAGCTCGGGACCGCGTACGAAAGCGGGGAGCTTTCCAAAGAGGACTACCGGACGCAGTATTATGAGCTTGCAAGCTACGCCCAGACGCGTCAGACGGGCTTCGGGACGCTCTACAGTCAGTACACGGCCGTGCAGACGCTGCCGGAGGGCATTACGCAGGGTATTGCGGACCGCATCTCGGCGGATTACTGGTTCGATCACGAAACGCGCGACCTCCTGCGGGGACTTCTGTGCGTGCTCCTGTGCACCCTCGCCTGCTCACGCATCCTTCCGCTGGATGACGAAAAGGGACTTTCTCCGCTGCTGAGGGCGACGCCCCGCGGACGCGCACCGGCGCTCGGCGGAAGGCTGGCATCCGCCGGACTGGCGGCGCTTCTCATCTGGTGCGGGCTCTATGCGGCACCCTTTGCGACGTTTTTTGCAAAATACCGTCTGGCGGGGGACTGCGGCGTGCAGAATCTTTTCTTCACGCAGAATCAGGAGCTGGAGTATCTCTACCGCACAATGACACTGCGCATCAGCATCGGGGGCTGGATCGCCGCAGTATCCCTTCTGCAGCTTCTTACGGCCTGTACGGTCTCCGTCTGGACGATGTGGATCTCGATGAGGACGAAGAAGGCCGGCACAACGGTGCTCATTGCGGCGGTTCTGTTCGGAGCGCCGTTTCTTTTGAAGCTCGCGGGGCTCGACTTCGTGACGGCCCTTTCGCCCGCCGCCGCATTCACGGGCTATCAGACGCTGCCCGTGCTTTCGGGCGCCGCGTGGGTCTATGCGGGCGGCGTCGCGGGCCTCTTCGGCACGGGCGCGGCTCTGCTGTACAGGGCAAAGCGCTGACGGCGGAGGCGATATTGGGGAAAGCCGCGAAATCTTTGCCAAAAACTGCTTGCAATTGGACTCGATTCATGGTATACTTTTACCATATACGAAGGCAAGGCGCTCTGCATTCCCTGAGCTCCGGAGGGGGCTCCCGATCGGGGGACTTGTTTTCAGGCTTTGCCCGAAAATTTACAGGAGGCATATATGCTGCTCGAAGGAAAGAAAGCAATCGTCACCGGAGGCACACGCGGCATCGGTTTTTCCGTGGTCGAGACATTTTTGAAAAACGGAGCGTCCGTCGCGCTCTTCGGCTCCCGCGCCGAAACGGTGGAGCATGCGCTGGAGAAGCTCCACGCGGAAAATCCCGACTGGAACGTCATCGGATTCTACCCCGACCTCGCGGACTACGCCGCGGTTGAGGAAGCGGTCGGAAAAGTCCGTGAGGCCTTCGGCGGAATCGACATTCTGGTCAACAATGCGGGTGTCTCCGCGCGTGAGCCTCTGTACCAGTACGATCCCGAGGCGTTCAAGAAGATCATGGACTTAAACGTGACGGCGGTCTTCAACGGATGCCGTGCGGTCGCGCCGGTCATGAAGGCTCAGGGCGGCGGTGCCATCATCAACACCAGCTCCATGGTCAGCCTCTACGGTCAGCCCTCCGGCGTCGGCTATCCGACGAGCAAGTTTGCCGTGAACGGCCTGACGAAGAGCCTTGCGCGTGAGCTCGGACGCGACGGAATCCGCGTGAATGCGGTCGCCCCCGGCGTCACCCGCACGGACATGGTCGCGAATCTCCCCGAGGAGATCGTGAAGCGCGTCTGCGCCCCCATTCCGCTGGGACGCATGGGCGAGCCTGAGGAGGTTGCGAATGCCTTCCTGTTCCTCGCAAGCGATCTGGCAAGCTACGTCACGGGCGAAATCCTCTCCGTGGACGGCGCGGCTCAGACCTGACGCAAAAAGGGAAATTTCACAAAATATCAAAGGGAGCCGCAGGATGTGGCT
>CAVGLF010000161.1:0-3182 GCA_963630045.1 Butyricicoccaceae bacterium
GCGAAATCATGGTGGTCAACAGCGCCATCCGCAACCTCATCCGCGAGGGCAAGACCCCGCAGATCGACAGCTTCATCACGATGAACGCGCAGAACGGCAGCATCACGATGGACAACGCCCTGCAGAAGATGGTGCGCGAGGGCGTGATCACCGCGGAGACCGCGCTGTCCTGCTGCCGCGACAAGGAAGCATTCCAGACCAACGTAACCCGCCGCTACTGATGCGGCAATGAAAGAACGATTTTGCTTGCGCGGGATTCGAACCATGATAAAGGGGAGGTGAGCCGCTTTTGACAACATATAAGTACAAAGGGCTGTCATCGAGCGGTGTAAAGGTTTCCGGCGTCATTCAGGCATATAACGAATACGAGGCCGTGTCGCAGCTGCGCGACACCTGCTCCGTCATCACGAAGATTGAAGAGGTTCGGGAATCAAAGACCTCGGGTCTGAAAAAGGGCAGGCAGAAGATCAAGGACAAGGAGCTTGCCATCATCTGCTCCCAGTTTTCCATCATCCTGACCTCGGGACTGGCGATCGACCGATGCGTGAGCATGGTTGCGGCGCAGGCGAAGAACCGCGATATGCAGCGCATGCTGGAAAAGGTCGCGGAGGACGTCGCCGGAGGCTACAGCCTAGCGCAGAGCTTTGAAAACAACTGTCCGACGCTGCCGGCGACCTTCATCGAGACGGTGCGGGCGGGCGAGCAGGCCGGTACGCTGGAAATCTGCTTCGACAGGCTGCATACCTATTATGATAAATCCGCGAAGACGAGGGCGAAGATCATCAGCACGCTGACCTATCCGGCGCTGGTGCTGGTCGTGGCGGTCATCGTCTTCATGATCATCATGATCGTCGCCGTCCCGATGTTCACGGAGACCTTCCGCGGACTGGGCACGGAGCTGCCGGGCGTGACGAAGGGGCTCATCGCTTTTTCGGACTTCATCACGGGCTACTGGTGGGCGATCATCGGCGCGGTCATGCTCTTCTACCTTGCGCGCATACTGGAGCGCCGCTCGGAGAAGGGGAGGATGCGTCAGGCGGAGGCGAAGCTGTATCACTCGCCGCTGCGCCGCATCCACTGCATGAACGCCGCATCGCAGTTCGCGTCCACCATGGCGACGATGCTGACGGCGGGACTGCCGATCGTGCGCGCTCTGGAGGTCACGTCGAATGTCGTGACGAACTACGCCGTGGGACGCGGCATCCGCAGCGTCCGTCAGGGCGTGGAGCAGGGACGCAGCATGGTGGACTGCATGTCGGAAAACCGCTGCTTCCCGAAAATGCTCACGGAGATGACGGGCGTCGGCGAACGCTCGGGTAATCTGGAGCAGACGCTCACGGTCGTTGCGGACTACTTCGACAACGAGGTATCCATCACAACGGAGCGGCTCCTGTCGCTCCTGGAGCCCGCGATCACGATCGGACTCGCCGTTATCACGGTGATCCTCCTTCTGTCGGTGTATCTGCCGCTGTTTACCATGTACGCAAGCGTCTGAGTTCGGGGGACACCCCCGAACCCCCGTACTGCCGTGTTCCCGAAGGGCTTTGGCGGTCGGGGAGCACCCCGAACCCCCTTTTCCCCCGAACCACGGATTTCATCGGGGGGTGCGGGGGGACACCCCCGCCCCTAAAAAAATCCCCAACATGGGATGTTCTCGCCCGTGCCACAACCCACGCGGGCGATAGCATACATCATACGAAAAACAAAAGAAAAAAGGAGTTTTGAACCATGATGTCCAAACTGCTGAAGAAGAACAATAAGGGCTTTACCCTCATGGAGATGCTGATCGTTGTCGCGATCATCGCCATCCTCGTCGCCATCATGATCCCGACCTTCAATTCCCAGCTCGAGAAGGCCCGCGAAGCCGCCGATATCGCCAACATCCGCTCTGCCTATGCCGAAGCCATGGTTAACGCGCTTGACTCCTCGGACGGCAAGGGAACTGCCGAGACCCCCGCAATGACCCAGACTGTCACCGGCTGGACCAAGATCACCTGGCCGACCTACCTCGGAACTAAGCTCGATGTTACCAAGGGTAACGTTGTGACTGTCACCGTTGACACCACCAAGGATCCGGCTACCGTTTCTTGCGCCCTTGGCACTGCCTCCACCCAGACCCAGGAAGGTAACGCGGACCAGGGCAACACCGGCAACTAATCTCCCACACCCATCCGCACAGATCAGGGCAACCCGATTATAAGATGAATGCCTGATGGACATGCGGGAGCCGGAGGGTTGCGGCTCCCGCATCCGGAAGGATTCATCAAAGCCCATAAACGTTACGGAAAGGAAAACTCAAAGCC
This sequence comes from Butyricicoccaceae bacterium, assembly GCA_963630045.1. Classification (GTDB taxonomy): domain Bacteria; phylum Bacillota; class Clostridia; order Oscillospirales; family QAMX01; genus JAAZKA01. The sequence goes on from CAVGLF010000161.1 coordinate 2,304, forward strand.
ATGCTGCATCTTTCGGTGGGACTCGATCTCTACATCGGCGCGCTTGCGTTCATTCTGGGTGCCTGCATGGGCAGCTTTTTAAACTGCATGGCGTGGAGAATCGTGCACGGGGAATCCGTGTGGCGCGGACGCTCCCACTGCGATGCCTGCGGAGCGGTGCTCTCCGCGCGCGATCTCGTGCCCGTTTTCTCGTTTCTCGTCTCCCGCGGAACCTGCCGCCGCTGCGGCGCGCGTCTGTCGCGCGTCCATCTCTGGGCGGAGCTTCTCTCGGGACTGTCCTTCGTACTCCTGATATTCCGCTATGATGTCTCGCTCCGGGCTCTCGAAATGCTCCTTGTGACGGCGGTGCTTCTGGCATCGGCGTTCGCGGATCTGGAGGGATACATCATTCCCGACCGCTTCATCGCGGCGGGCGTCGTGCTGCGCATTCCCTTTTTCTTCCTGCTCGGGGACTGGAAATCCCAGCTCGCGGATGCCCTCCTCGGAGGCTTCGCCGTGGGCGGGGGACTCCTGCTCCTCGTCCTGCTGTATGAAAAGCTCCGGCATGTCGAGGCCATGGGCGGGGGAGACCTAAAGCTCCTCTTCGTCACGGGTCTCTACCTCGGCTGGAAGCAGAACCTCCTCTGCCTCCTCCTTTCCTGCATCCTGGGCATCGTCTTCGCCCTTGTGACGCAGAAATCCCGCGAGGGAGAGGAAAACCCGAAAATCTTCCCCTGGGGTCCCTCCATCGCCGCGGCGGCGGTGCTCGTGATGCTCGCGGGGGAGTGGATTGTATCGGCGTATATGAGCCTGTTCTGATGCTCTTCGGTTCGCCGCCCTTTTTTCCCCCGGATTTACACCAAAAAAGAGAGAGGATTGATTTTTTGCCATGAGCGGAAA
>CAVGLF010000162.1:0-3157 GCA_963630045.1 Butyricicoccaceae bacterium
CCGTGCTGCTGACGCCTCTGACAATCTTCTCGGCGAAGTTTATCGTCGGAAAGACCCAGCCTCAGTTCAAGAAGCAGACCCAGGCGCTCGGTGATCTGAACGGCTACGTCGAGGAGCACATCTCCGGCCAGAAGGCGGTCACCCTCTTCGGCCGCGAGCAGCAGGTCGAGGAGGAGTTCTCGGAAATCAACGATCATCTTACCCGCGTAGCCACGACCGCACAGTGCCTCTCCGGCACCATGGGACCGATCAACAACATGATCAACCACTTCAACTACCTGGTGATCTGCGTGATCGGAGCGATCCTGTTCATCAGCCCCCGCTTCACCATCTCCTACGGCGACATCTTCGCATTCACCATCTACATGCAGAATTTCGGCCGGCCGATCAACGAGATGCTCAACCTGTTCAACAGCATTCAGCATGCTCTGGCCGGTGCGGAGCGTGTCTTTGACATCATGAATGAGACGCCCGAAACGGACGCGCCCGGCAGCATCGAGCTCGCCAATGTCCGCGGTGATGTCGAGGCCCGCGATGTCTGCTTCTCCTATGTCCCCGGCAAGCCCATCCTCAAGCACGCTTCGTTCCATGTACAGCCCGGACAGACCTACGCAATCGTAGGACCGACCGGCGCCGGAAAGACGACGATCATCAGCCTGCTCACGAGGTTCTATGACCTGGATTCCGGCTCGCTGACGATTGATGGTCACGACATTCTTCACGTCACGCGCGACAGTCTGCGCCGCTCCATCGGCATGGTGCTTCAGGACACCTTCCTGTTCTCCGAATCCGTTATGGAAAATATCCGCTACGGACGTCCGGATGCCACGGATGAGGAGGTGCGGCATGCCGCAAAGCTGGCCAACGCCGACCACTTCATCCGTCAGCTTGAGAACGGCTACGACACGCTGCTGATCGACAACGGCGGCAACCTGTCCCAGGGGCAGCGCCAGCTTCTGGCCATTGCGCGTGCGCTTCTGGCCGAGCCCAGTATCCTGATTCTCGACGAGGCTACCTCCTCCATCGATACGCGTACGGAGCTTGAGGCGCAGAAGGCCATGCTGACGCTCATGAAGGGCCGCACGAGCTTCATCATTGCGCATCGTCTCTCCACCATCCGCAATGCCGACTGCATCCTTGTCGTCCGCGACGGCGAAATCGTGGAGCGCGGCACGCACGACGAGCTCATCAAGAGCCGCGGCTTCTACGCAGACCTCTACGAAAGCCAGTTCAAGACCGGCATGGCCATCTGAGTTTTTTTGCGTTCCCCTTCCCTGCCGCAAAAGGCGGATAAAATCGATATCCCCCCGACGCACTCCCGCAATTGGGAGATGTTGGCGTCGGGGGGATATTTTTTTGATAGGAAGCAGCAAAAAAGGCAGCACCGGCGCTGCCTTTTTTGTCTGGGATTTATGCTGGCGCGAGGACTCAAAAAACGTCCCCCCCACAGGGTTCCTTGTACTGATATATCAGACGATGCGGATGGTGCCTGCGCTGCGGATGGAGAGTACCTTCGCGGAGTCGGCGCCGAAGAGCGCGTCCATGCTGGCGCAGTACGCGTCCACCTTGTCGACCGGAACAAAGGCCTGGATGGTGCCGGCAAAGCCTCCTCCGTGTACACGCGTTGCACCCTCGCCGTTCAGCACCGTGCGTCCGACGGCAAGCCCGAGCGTCACGCCCTGCTCGCGGCCGGGTACGAAGCAATTCTGCAGAAGCTCCCAGGAGCTGTCGCCGGAGGCGTTGACAAGCCGCAGAAACTCGTCCATATCGCCCGCCAGAAGCGCCGTCTTCTGCTGCAGGACGCGGTCGTTATCACAGAAGAAGTGGATGGCGCGCAGCACGGCACGGTCGCCGCAGCTTTCGCGGAGCTTCCCGGCGTTCGCGAGGATATCCCCAAGACTGCACTCACGCAGAACCTTTTTGCCGAACTGAGCCGCGACCAGCTGCATTTCCTCGCGGATGGCGGCGTACTCCGGCGTCAGATTCGCGTGATCGCCGTGCGTATCGGTGATGACCAGCGCGTAGCCGGCCTTCGAAAAATCGAAGTCCACCTTCTCCGCCACAGGATTTTCCGTATCACCGAAGTCGATGGCGACAAAGCCGCCGTAGGCGCAGGCCGTCTGATCCATCAGGCCGCAGGGCTTGCCGAAGAACTCGTTTTCGGCGTATTGCGCAATCTGAGCCGCGCGCAGCGCCGGAAGCTGCCCCGCGTTGTAGAAGTGGTCGAATATCGTCGCCACAAGCACCTCGAACGCAGCCGAGGACGAAAGGCCGGAGCCCTTCAGAACATTCGTCGTTGTATAGGCATCAAAGCCACCGATGCCCATGCCCAGAGCGTCCATTCTGGCGGCAACTCCGCGAATCAGCGCGGCAGAGGTATGATTCTCACGCGGAAACGGGCGAAGCAGATCGAGGGACAGCGAATCCACGGGGAAGCCCTCGGACTTGAGCGTGACGACGCCGCGGTCATTGGGCGCCGCAACCGCTATGGTATCGAGATTGACAGCAGCCGCAAGGACACAGCCGTTGTTGTGATCCGTGTGATTGCCTCCGATTTCGGTGCGTCCGGGCGTGGAGAAAAACGCGATGCCGTCACGATCTCCGTACAGACCGACAAAGCTCTTTACGGCATTCGTCCAGCGCTCACGCGCAGCCTCCACATGATCGCTTCCGTACAGCCGGGCAGCCTGCTCACCGAATTCGGCGGAGCGGATATAGTTATAGCATTCACTGGCATTCATATTCGTGCAAAATCTCCTCTACATCAGTTTGGCATATGCATTCAGTATACCACATACCGCCGTAATATGCAAGAACGCAATTCGTGCGGCAGCCGGCATGACCGCAAATCGTGACCCCCCGGGGGGATATCGCGATTTTTTTGCGAACCATATAAAAATCAAGCGTCCCGACCTGCATCAAAATCTTCCGCTGCCGGTTTTCTTTGCGGGGATTTTTGATGCTTGTCCGGACGCTTTTTTTGCGTGCGTTACAGGATGCTCTGGATGAATTCGCGGACGCGGGGTACCTTGGAATTTACGAAAATATCCTCCGTCGTGCCCGATTCGATGATGTGGGAGTCCGCCATGAACAGAACCTTGTCGGCGGCCTCTCTGGCGAATCCCATCTCGTGCGTTACAACGATCATCGTCATGCG
>CAVGLF010000163.1:0-3156 GCA_963630045.1 Butyricicoccaceae bacterium
ATCGGCGTCTCCAGCGACACGGGCTCCTGCGCGATCTTCATGATCTCGCGCACCTTGTCGACGGGCATGTTGATCTCCGCCGCGATTTCCTCGGGCGAGGGATCATGTCCCAGCTCCTGCAGCAGCTGACGGGACACGCGCATGACCTTGTTGATCGTCTCGACCATATGCACCGGGATGCGGATGGTACGCGCCTGATCCGCGATGGCGCGGGTGATGGCCTGGCGAATCCACCAGGTCGCGTAGGTCGAAAACTTATAGCCCTTCGTATGGTCGAATTTCTCTACGGCCTTGATCAGTCCGAAGTTGCCCTCCTGAATCAGATCGAGAAACTGCATGCCGCGTCCCACATAGCGCTTCGCGATGGAGACGACCAGACGGAGATTCGCCTCCGCAAGACGCTTCTTCGCCGCCTCGTCGCCCTGTGCCATGCGCTCCGCGAGCTCGATTTCCTCATCGGGCTCCAGAAGATCGACCTTGCCGATTTCCTTTAAGTACATGCGCACCGGGTCGTCCAGCGCGTAGTTGTCCGCCATCGTTGCGGTCTCGTCCAGCTCCTTCTGCGTGACCTCCTCGACCTCGTCCAGATCGGCCGGCACGTCCTCGATAATCGGATCGGCCGGATAATCGTCCACGACAATCTCGATGCCCAGGGATTCGAAGGTGTCATAGAGCTTGTCGATCTGATCGGATTCAAACTCCAGTTCCTCCAGAACGTCCATCAGCTCCTTATAGCTGAGCTTGCCCTTCTTTTTTCCGTACTCGATCAGATCCTTGAGTGCCTGTCTTTTTTCTTCAATGTTAGCCATATCGTATCAAAACTCTCCCACGCTGTTTTTCTTTGAGCTGATCAATGCTTCCAGTGACGTTTTCTTGCTGTTTTCCTGCCGGATGACCGCAAGGCAGTCCTCCAGCGCCCGATCCGTCCCGCTCACGGGCGTAGCGGCCAGCACGCGTGCCAGCTGCGAGGCCTCATCCGGCGAAAGGCTCATGCCGAAGGCATCCGGCGTGACGCTTCCTCCGTCCCGAACCCGCTCCGCAATCAGCTGCACGAGCTTTTTATACAGGGGCACCGTAAAAAGCTCCGTCGTACCGCCGTCCGAAATCCGCCCGACCAGCGTCGGATCGTGGAACAGCAGCGCGATGATGCCCTCCTCCGCCCGGGCGCTTCGGGGATTGTCGTAGCGCAGCTCCCGTGCCGCGGGCTGCACCGTGCGGACGGGATTCAGGGCGCGGCGCGTCTCCTCACGGCGGCTTTTGCTCTCACGGCTCCTGCGCGCGGAGTTGATCTGGATGCGCAGCGCCTCCAGCGTCACATCCGTCTCCTCGGCAACGCGCTGCATGTACACGTCGCGCTCGATCGGATCCTCCACCGTGGCCAGAAGCTCGGCCGCGGCCTTGAGATAGGCGATCTTTTTATCCGGAGTGTCGTGATCCTGCGCTCCGGGGAGCTTTGAGAGTCTGTATTCCAGATCTCCCTGCGTCCCGCGCAGGAGCTGCCCGAATTTCTCCGCTCCGTTTTTGCGGATGAACTCATCCGGATCCTTTCCGTCCGGCACCCGCAGCACGCGCACGTTGAGCCCCGCGGACTTCAGGATGTCGATTCCGCGCGCCGTCGCCTTCTGTCCCGCGGCATCCGCATCGTAGACGATGACCACGGTTTCCGCGTAGCTCTTGATGAGTCTCGCCTGCTCGGGCGTGAGCGCCGTGCCCAGCGATGCCACCGCCGTCCGGAAGCCCGCCTGGTGCAGCGCGATGACGTCCATGTACCCCTCTGCAAGGAGAATCTCGGATATCTTCTCATTTTTGACGAGATTCATCGCGAAAAGGTTTCGCCCTTTGGAAAAAATGGGCGTTTCGGGCGAGTTCAGATATTTCGGCTGCGAGTCGTCCATGACGCGTCCCCCGAAGCCGATGACGTCTCCGCGCAGGGATATGATGGGATACATTACGCGGTTGCGGAAGCGGTCGTATACCCTTCCTCCGCGTCCCTCGACCAGAAGCCCCGTCTCCAGCATATCCGATTTCTCATAGCCCTTCGCGCGCATGGCCTCCATGAGCCCGTCCCAGCGGTTCGGCGCAAAGCCCAGCCCGAAGCGCCGGATGATGCCGCCGGACAGCCCGCGCCGCTTCAGATACGCAAGTCCCTCCGCGCCCTCGGGCGACTCCAGGCAGGCGTAGAAGTATCTCGCGGCATCCTTCTGGAGATTCAGCAATGTCTCGCGATGCCTCCTGTAGGCGGAATTTTCCGTATCCTCCGGCATGCTGAGCCCCGCGTCCTGCGCGAGCTTCGCCACAGCCTCCGGAAACGGCAGGTTTTCCGCCCTCATGACAAACTGAATCACGCCTCCGCCCACGCCGCATCCGAAGCAGTGGAAGAACCCCTTTTCCCTGTGAACGTGGAAGGACGGCGTCTTCTCCGAGTGGAACGGACAGAGTCCGACATAGCCCGAGCCCTGCTTCTTCAGCGGGACATAACGCGAGATCACGTCCACTATATCGCATCGCTCCGTCAGCTCGTCCAGAAACCGCTCAGGAATCGCCATAACATCCTCCGTCTTATAAAAAGTCCCGATCAGGCGCCCCTTCTTCAAAAATCCGCACAGGGAATCTTATTTCAGAGGAGGAGCCTCTAATATGTAATTACGTAAAAAGAGGGGCAATCCCCTCTTTTTTGAAATGTTAATTTTTATCTTCAGGCAGCACGCGCTGCGGCAGGAAGATCGTCTCGCACTCCGTCACAATGGCGCGTCCCTGTGTGCAGTCCTGGATCGCAGCCGTGAGCCGGTCCTTTTCGTCCTGCGGCAGCAGCACCCTGTGCGTTACGTCCAGATCGTACTCCGTCGACTCCTCGCGTACGGGATAATCCTTCAGAAGATATCTGAGCTTTTCGAAGTACGGATATTCCACAAGAATCTCGAGTCTTGTATACGGCGCCATGCGCGCCTCTCCCGCCGCATCCAGCGCCATGACGGCGGTCTGCGCGTAGGCGCGGACAAGTCCTCCCGCGCCGAGCAGGATGCCTCCGAAGTAGCGCGTGACGATGCAGACGAAGTTTGTGACATGCCTCTTGCGGAAGACATCGAGCACGGGCATGCCCGCCGTTCCCTTGGGCTCACCGGCATCGGAAAACCGGGTGACGTTTGCGGAGTGGAT
>CAVGLF010000164.1:0-3156 GCA_963630045.1 Butyricicoccaceae bacterium
AGGCTGCGTCGGGCACTTCTTGAGGCACCGAAGTTTTCCTGTAGCAGGAAAACTTCGTAAGGATACAGTATGCACTCCCGGCGAAGAGAAAACCCGAAGCAGCGGGGGCTCGGGGCTCTCCCCGATCATAAAGCCTTCCCCGGAATACGGCAGTCTTTGAAACGCAGCAAAAAAGGCTCAGATTCTCCCCCCCTGACGGGGCGAGAATCTGAGCCATGTGAAGCCGGTGGTGCAGCGGGGAAAAAATCAGCCGATGTACTTCCGGAGGATCCCCGCGACCTCGCGGGTGTCTATGGGCTTGCCCAGATGGTCGTTCATTCCGGCTTCGAGACAGGCCTTGCGGTCCTCGGAGAAGGCATTCGCCGTCATGGCGACGATCGGTATCGTCGCGGCATCCTCCGCGGAAAGCGCGCGGATGGTGCGCGTGGCCTCCAGACCGTCCATCTCGGGCATCATCATGTCCATGAAGATCAGGTCGAAGCTGTGCGGTGCGGCGGCGGTGAAGAGCTCGACCGCCTCGCGTCCGTTCGCTGCCTTCGTGACGGAAAGCCCCATCTCCTCAAGCATGACGGAGGCGATTTCCATGTTGATCTCGTTGTCCTCGACCAGCATCACGCGCCGTCCCGTGAAGTCGGGACGCAGCTCCTCCGCTTCCGGGGCTGCGGCTTCGGAGTCTCCCGTGTCCAGCGTCAGCGCAAGCTCGATGCGGATGGTCGTGCCGACACCCTCGCGGCTTGTAAGCTCAACGGTGCCGCCCATGCGGGTGATGATCTGCCGCACGATGGAGAGCCCGAGCCCGGAGCCCGAGAAGCTCGTCGTCGTGGGCTTGCCCTCGCGGGTGAAGGGGTCGAAGGCATGCTTCTGGAACTCCTCCGACATGCCCTGTCCCGTATCCTCGCAGAGAAATTCGTAGACCGCCTGATGCCCGTCGCATTTCAGCTCGCGGCAGGACATGCGCATCGTGCCTCCGCGGCGGTTGTACTTGACGGCATTGGAGCCGATGTTCATCAGCACGCGGTTCAGATGCACGGGGCTTCCGATGCAGCGGCGGTGCTGAATCTGCACGTCCTCGGGACGCATCGTATAGATGACGCTGTTCTGGCTGGCATTCGTCGCGATGATGGGAAGCGTGGAGTCCATGAGCTGCTGCAGGTCGAAGGGACGATGCTCCAGCTCTATGTCGCCGGTCTCCATCTTGCTGATGTCCAGAACGTTGTTGACGATGTTGAGAAGGTAATCCGTGGAGCGCGTGATCTTGGCCATGTACTCCTCGTACTTCGCCTGATCGCCCTTGTGGCTGTCCATGATGCGCAGCATGCCGATGATGCCGTTCAAGGGCGTGCGGATATCGTGGCTCATGCGCCGCAGGAAGTTCGTCTTCGACTGATTTGCAAGCTCCGCACTCTCCGCGGCGGCGCGGAGCTGCTCTATATAGCGAAGCTCCCGCTCCTTTTCCTGCGAGATGTCGCGGGTGACGAAGAGCACGCTTTGCAGCACGCCGTCCGCGCCGCGCCGGGAGGCGAGGAAGCGGCCGACGTAGTAGCGTCCACTGACGGACTGAAACTCCTCCGCCAGCGTGTTGACGTCCTTCATGCGCTCCGCCAGCGTGTCGAGATCCAGGAAGGCTTTGAGCCGCTCGCGGTCGTCGGGATGCGCGAAGCGCTCCAGTGCGGAGGCTACGTTGTTCTCGTGGACATGCTCCTCACCCCCGCCGATGACGGAAGCTCCGCGGGAGGAGAGCTTGATGTTGCGGGAGATATGCGTGCGCAGATCGGTGGAGATGATCGTCGTGTACAGCGTCGCCAGCGTTTCGATGATTTCGGCATGGCGGGCGGCTTCCATCAGCGCACGATCGCGCTCCATATCGTCGTCGATGACGCGCGACATGGAGATCGCACGGATCTCGGAATCGGACAGATCCGTGCAGATGAGATGCGTCTCGAGATAGTGAACCTGCCCGTCATCGCCCGTCTGCGGATGGCGCAGCACGAGATCGGGATGGCCTCTGCGGAAGGCGGAAATGGCGGCCTCCCGGTTGAAAAGCGCCCAGAATTCGCGGGACAGCTCCGCATCCGGCACGGTGGACGCGCCGATGCGGATCAGATCGTCGATATGCCCCTGCGCCGGAGCGGTGCGGTTGACGAAATGGTCGTAATCGACCATCTCATACCAGTCGTTCAGGTAGTCGAGGTTGATGACCAGAGGGTAGGCGATGCCCAGAGCGCGGGCGTGATGCTGAATCCGGGAATTCAGATGCAGCGCTTCCTCACAATCGCGCAGCAGGCGGTCCTTTTCGTCCTGCGCGCGCAGGCTTTCCAGCGCGCTTTCGCTGAAGTCGCGGAAGACGCAGGCGCAGCAGCCGGGCTCTCCCGTGGGATAGGCCTCCGCGTGGATGTAATGCCCGATGGAGACGGAGACATCGTCCGTCCTGACGCATTCGCCCAGATACGCCGCGCGGTAGTAGAAGCCCAGCCACTTGCGGCGGCCGTAGGGGAAGAGCTCGTAGAAGCGGTGTCCGACCATCTGCTCGACTGTGGAGTGGTCAAACCTCGCCAGAGCCTCGTTGACCTGCAGAAAGGTCCAGTCCACGGGAGCCCCCGCGTCATCCAGCTCAACGTGAATGATGCAGAAGCCGAAGGTGTCGTTATTCTTTATATTCAGCTCAAAATCATCCGTATACAGGGCATCGGACATCCCCGGCCGCCTCCCTTTGCAAGAGGATTCCTCTCTTTTAAAAGACATGTTTAATCCATAGCATGAGCAGTATACACCATTTCGGACGGAAAATCAAGCATTTTGTGTTATTTTTACAGAACAATCGGGGGGGGGTAGAACGCGAAATTGTGCAGAAAGGACAACAAAAAACGAAACATTTACATGGCTGGAAAAACGTTTCTCCCATGTCTTTTCGGGGGATATACCAACGCAGGAGTAATCCTATTACGGCATAGGGAATAGGAAAAAGCTCCCGTTCCCTTCCTGTCCGGGACTGCTGACGGTATCCTGAGCTGAAAAATTCCCCCTGTCAAGGGGGAATTTTTCAGCTTTCTCGTGCGCTTTGAGCTCGGGGGAAAACCCCCGAACCCCCTTGCTTCGGATTTTTTCTTCGCCGAAAGCTGCATACAGTATCCTTACGAAGTTTTCCTGCTATAGGAA
>CAVGLF010000165.1:0-3000 GCA_963630045.1 Butyricicoccaceae bacterium
CCACGCCGCCGGAGTCGATCATCCGATAGACGCCCGGACGCTGGGGACACATATTCGCTTTTTCGCGCAGTGCTTCGATATCCATCCCGTCAGCCTTCAATCCGGACATACCGCATCCCCGGACATGGTGCGTCCGGGCATACTTTGCTCATTTTTCTTATTGTACCGCAAACCATTCCAAAGGTCAAGTGTTCCTGTAACTAATTTGTAATATGTTTACGTCTGCGGCTTTGTTCATGAATTCCGCACCCCGGGAGAGAAAAAGCATTCTCCTCCATTGTACTTTGCGGGAAAGCATGCTATAATATAAGGAAGCCTTCGTATTTCGTCCTCTTTTGCGGGAGAGGACGGCTCCATTTGCGAAAGCCGGAGCAAAAGTGCAGAAGAGAAAAGAGAGGGGGCTTTTTCGAAATGGTCTATCGCGACATGCCTCTTCCGAATCGCAGAGCTCCCCGTCCGAAGCCCGCTTCGGGCGATCCGCCCCGGAGCGGACAGAGTGCGCCGCCCGGATTCCGGGCCCGCCTTGAGCTGTCTTCTGACGGAGGGCATCTGACGCTCTCCTGCGAGGCCGGCGGCACGTCCGTCATCTACCGGGGACGGGGATATTTTACCGAGAATCCGTCCGATCTGCCGGGATCGGGCTTCCGTGCGGCATCGTTTTCGCTGCTCGATCCCTTTTTGACGGACTGCTCCGTCATTCCCGCGCGGCACTATAAGCTCGTCCTGCGCGCCATTCTCCCGAAGCTGCGGCACGACGGACTGCCCGTGGAGTGCGGTCTTGTCATGACGGACGAGGTGCCCGTTCAGGTAAGCCTTGCCCGTACGGATGCGGGCTGTACGCTCACGCTTTTCTCCTGCGTCCCGCCGGACAGCCTTCGCGCCGTTCCGGGGCTTTCGGGCTTCATGCTCTCCGGAAGCACCCTCTACCGCATCGTCCCCGCGCATCTCGATGCGCTGGCCGGGTTCTCCGACGGAGAGCTGCTGTCCGAGACGCAGCTTGCGCATCTTTCGCGGCTCTGCACGGCTGCGGAATACCTGTTTTCCGCGTCCGCCGTGTCCCTTCTGCGCGAGCACCGGCGCCGTGCGGCCGCGCCCGGTTATCCCCTTCCCCCGCCCCGTCCCTCCGTCTGCGCAGAGTCCTCCGCCCGCCGCGAGGTCGCGCTTCCGGGACCCGCCGTGCTGCGTGCCGTGCTTCTGCCCTCGCCTCTTCCCGGCTCCGTCAAGACGGCGGTATTTCTCAACGACGCGCGCCGTCTGCGGGGCGTTTCAAGGGACCGCGCATCCTTTACGGGCTTCCGCGCGGGACGTCCGACCTATGCCGACATGAATGCCGCGCAGCGAAGCTGGTACTTTTACTGGCGCACGGAGCTTTTCCGCGGAAATCTCCTGCCCACGGACATCTCCTACATCTATGTCGCGGCCTATGAGCTGTTAAACTCCGTCACAGCCTCGGGCGCGGAGGCGCTGGAGCAGCTTCTGCGTCTCTGGGAGGGGTATCGCGAGACCTTCCCCTATCTCGACCGCTGCATGCCCGGATGGTGTGCGGATTACATGCTGCTGCACGATCTCGGCACGGATTTCGATGCGCTGTCCCAAAGGATCCCCTTCAGCGTCACCCGCACCGATCTGCCGCCGGAGCTCTTCATCAGCGGACGGCTCGGACAGAGCCTCTGTGAGCTGCCGCTCGCCGTTCTGGGCGAGCTTTCCGGCTACGATATCCTGGGCTCCCGCTTCTGCGCGGACGAGAGCCGCCGCGCGGCCTGTGCGGAGGCCGTCCGTACGGCGCTGCGCGCTGCGGAGGAGGCCTGTCTTCGCGGCGGCGAGCCGCTTGCGGACTGCGCCCTGCCCGTGATCACGCTGCCGCACGACAGCTTCACGGGCGCCGTCGTCGGACGCGCCCTCCAGCGGCGCATCGAGCTCGTCTGCCGTCCCTTCTCGCGCGATGAGGCGTTCTGCACGCGGCTTGCCGGAATCCTGCGCTGTACGGAAAACTGTCTGCGCCGCCGGATGCACTTTCCCGGACGGCTCCGCGAGGACTCCCTTCCGCCCCTTCTGACAGAGGCCGTGCGGCATGCGCTGGAGGGCTCCGGGGACTCCGCTGCGGCAGCCTCCTCCCCCGCCGCGCCGCAGGAAAAGCCCGCGCCCATCGTCATCGACCTTGAGCGCGCCCGTGCGCTGGAGGATGCCTCATGGGAAAATACGCGTCTGCTGCTCGAGGCGCTGGGCGATGCGCCGGACTCTGCCGCGGACTCCGGCGATGCTCCGGATGAGCCCGCACCGGCCGCTCCCGCGAAGCTGTCCTCCGCTCCCGCAGACGCTTCCGCAGATGCTCCCGCAGATGCTCCCGCGGAGCCCGAGGACTGGCACGCAGCCCTTGCGGGGCGGCTTACGGATACGCAGTCCCGTGTGCTGCGGGCGCTTCTGGACGGACGCGCCGGCGAGGTCGGAGCCATCTGTCAGGCCGCCATGACCTTTCCCGCGGCGGTGTATGAGGAAATCAACGAGCTTGCGCTGGACACGCTGGGCGATCTGCTGATCGACACCGCCTCCGGCACGATTTTTGAGGAATACGCCGAAGACCTTTTCTTGTAAAGGAGGAATCCTTTTTGGCTGCAGGTATGAATATCCGGGTTCCGCGCCGCGTGGCTTCCGCCGTGCTGAACTCCCTTGCCGCGGGTGTCGTCCCGCGCGTCGGTCAGGAATACATCGCCATCGGACGCACGCGCGAGATCGCGGCGCTGCTGTCCGATCTGGAGACGGTGGAGGACGGCGGCAGTGCCTTCCGCATGATCACGGGACGCTACGGCTCGGGCAAAAGCTTTCTTCTGGGGCTGCTGCGCTCCCACGCACTGGAGCGCGGCTTTGCCGTGGCCGACTGCGATCTCTCCCCCGAGCGCCGTCTGGCGGGCTCCCGGGGTCAGGGGCTTGCCACCTACCGCGAGCTCATGCGCAATCTCTCCTGCCGCGCCGCGCCCGAGGGCGGTGCGCTGCCGGTCATCC
>CAVGLF010000166.1:0-2987 GCA_963630045.1 Butyricicoccaceae bacterium
ACTATGCACTTTATACGCCTGCCCCCACGCAGGCGCGCAAATACAATCGGGAGGAATATCATGGATCGTCTGGAACAGTTTTACGCGTCCGTCGGCAGCAATGCCGCGACCATCATCAGCCGTCTCGGCGGGAGCTCTGCGCTGGTGGAGCGTTTTCTCGGAAAGTTTCCCTCCGACGGCAGCATGCAGGCGCTGCGTACGGCTCTGGACTCCGGCGAGACTCAGGTTGCCTTCCGCGCGGCTCATACCATGAAGGGGCTGTGCGCGAATCTGGGACTGCAGACCCTTTTCGAAAAGGCCTCCGCCGTGACGGAGCTCCTGCGTGCGGGCTCCCTTGAGGAAGCGCGCACCGCCCTCCCGGAGCTTGAAGAAGAGTATAAGCGCACGCTGGAAGCACTCCGCTCAATCGGCATCGGCAAATAAATTTTTCCCCCCGGGGCTTACATTCTCCCCCGCGCTCCCGTTTTCTCCTTTTTTATAAAGAGGGAACGGGAGCGCTTTCTTTATATGCGGCGCGTCTTCCACGTCCCCCCTTCAAAAAGGCGGTATGTACAGGGGCTGTCGTTTTAATAAACCATTTCAGTTCAAGTCCGCCGGAGCAAAATCATGCACCTTTCCCACTTGATATTTCTCTATTATCGGTATATAATTTTTATTGTGGAAGTTTTCGTCGCAGTGCCGCTTCCCGGCGCTGCCTTGACGGCTCCACGATTTTTCCCCCCGGGCTTTTTTCGTTTTTTTTCGTGACTTCCATATCGATGAGGATGTGAAACGGTCATGTACGATTGGTCCCTTGTCAGCGAGTACTTCGCGATGATTCTCCTTTGCATCATCGCGCTGTTTTACTACGATGCGAAGGCCGTCCGGCGCTTCCATGCGCGTCGGGTCACCTACTGGTGGAGCCTTCTGCTTTCTGCGCTGTCCATTGTACTCAACATTTTCTCCGTCCGCGTCATTGAAAACATCGGAGAGTATTCCATCGGCTTTGCGGTGGCGCTGAATACGGTCTACTTCTTCGTCTCCTGGCTCATGATCTCCGTCATCGTCTACTACCTGTTCCAGCGCATACTGGAATTCGTCTACGACAGGCGGCATCTGCGCCTTGCGCAGATTCTGCTTCTCTCCATCCTCGGAATCTTCGCCCTGCTTCTCCTCATCAATCTGCGCACGGGGATCATCTTCAGCTTTGACGCGCACGGCGTCTACTGCCGCGGACCCATGAACTCCGTGGGCTACATACTGCCCTCGGTCGAGGTGCTGCTCCTGCTCATCTGCTGCGTCGTTCACCGCAGGGTCGTCGGTCCCACCACGCAGAAGATCCTCTTCGTCTCCGCGCCCATCTCGATCCTCCTCATGATCTATCAGTCCCTCTTCCCCGAGCAGCTCATGAACGGGGCGATCTGCTCGCTTGTCAACCTTATCATCTTCATCAGCTGCCGCGGAGGCCGTGAGGATCAGGATCCCGTGACGGGGCTTGCCAACCACCGCCACTTCATCATGGAGCTCGATCACCGCACGAAGGCACGGCGCAACTACCAGCTCGTTCTGGTGCGGCTGCGCTCCCTGTCCCGCATCAACCGCGCCTACGGCCAGAACGGCGGAGACGTCATGCTCTTCAAGGTCGGCGATGCGCTGATGAAGCTGGGGCGGGACGCCGACGTCTTCCGCTACAGCGACGAGGGCTTCGCGATCATCTTCCCCGACTCCATCGAGCAGCGCTGCGACGCGCGCCTGAGGCAGGTCACGGAGCTGATGCGGCAGCGCTGGAAGATCGGCGCGTATGAGACCTCGCTTTACTTCTCCGTCATCGATCTGCGCTACTCCGGCCAGTCCTGGTCGATTGAGGATATCTGCGGATACCTGTCGGACGCCGCGCACATCGCCGCAACCGAGGACATGGAGGTCTTCCACTTTGTCGAGCAGCTCGTCGAGCGCCATCACCGCCGCGAGTACGTCCTGCGCTCCATGCGCCATGCACTGGAGGACAACCGCTTCCGCGTATGGTTCCAGCCCATCTACTACGGTCACTCCGGCCGGTTCGAATCCGTCGAAGCGCTGCTGCGCATGATCGACGAAAACGGCGATCCGATCTCCCCCTCCGAGTTCATCCCCATTGCGGAGGAAACGGGGCAGATTGACGATCTGACGGCGCTTGTGCTGGAGCATTCCTGCCGTCTGTTAAGCCACGGCCACATTCCGGAGCTGCACGCCGTCTCCATCAACCTGCCCATCCGTCAGGTCGTGGAGCCGGATCTGCAGGATCGCTTCCGGGCGATTCTCGCAAAGTACGGCATTCGTCCCGAGCAGATCCGTCTGGAGATCACCGAGCGCGACATTCTGGAGGCCGGCGCCTCCGCCGAGACGGCCATGCGTGATCTTTACGCCCTGGGCTACCGGTTCATGCTGGATGACTTCGGCATAGGCTACTCCAACATCTCCCGCGTACTCACAATGCCCCTGGATTCCATCAAGCTCGACCGCAGCCTTGTGCTTCTGCTCGAGGAAAACGACCGGGAGCGCGACATCATGAAGGATCACATCATCCCCCTCTTCCGCGCCATCGGGCAGAGCATCGTCGCCGAAGGCGTGGAGACGGCGGCTCTGGCGCAGCTCGTTCTGGACTGCAACGTCGACAGAATACAGGGATTCTATTACGCAAAGCCCATGTCGGAGCACGCCCTGCGATCCTGGTACGCCGCGCGGTCGATCTCCTGAAGCATCCCCGATTTTTATCCCCTGCCCCGATTCTGTCGGAGCAGGGGATATTTCGTATCCGCCGGAGCCTTCCCCGGAACGCCCCCGGGGGAGCTGCCCCTGTTAGCTCAAGCCCCTTTTTTCGCCGGTCGGGTGTGCCCGAACCCCTTTTTTTCGCCGGTCGGGTGTGCCCGAGCCCCTTTTTTTCGCCGGTCGGGGGTGCCCGAACCCCTTTTTTTCGCCGGTCGGGTGTGCCCGAACCCCTTTCTTTCGCCGTCGGGGGTGCCCGAGCC
>CAVGLF010000167.1:0-2972 GCA_963630045.1 Butyricicoccaceae bacterium
ACAAGACCGGCGCGGAGCTTCCCTCCACCGGCGGCATGGGCACGACGATCTTCTATGTGCTGGGCAGCATCCTCGTGCTGGGCGCGGGCATCGTGCTTGTCGTAAAAAAGCGCATGGGAAAGTCTGAAAACTGACGTAACGCCGCTTAAAAAAAGCGCGGGCGGGGGCGCGGAGCGCATCCGCACCCCCGGATTTTGCAGCAGGGAGAGGCCTGAAAATGAAAAACAAATGGTCCACAGTCATCCTCGTCATATTGTTTGCTGCAGGCCTGTCCTTGCTTCTCTATCCGACAGTCAGCGATTACTGGAATTCCATGCACGCATCGCAGGCCGTATCGAACTACACGCAGGAGGTCTTGAACCTGAAAGCGGAGGAATACGATGAGATGCTCCGGGCGGCGCAGGAGTATAACGAAACGCTTCCGGGCCGCATCACCCATTATGCGCTGACGCCGGAGCAGAAGAAGGCGTATGATTCCCTGCTGAATCTGAACGGAACGGGCGTCATGGGGTATATCGAGATCCCGTCCATCGACGTGTCGCTGCCGATTTACCACGGCACGGAGGATTCCGTGCTTCAGGTTGCGGTCGGACATCTGGAATGGTCCAGCCTTCCTGTCGGCGGGGAGAGCACGCACTGCGTTCTTTCCGGGCACAGAGGCCTTCCGAGCGCGAAGCTCTTTACCGATCTGGATCGGCTTGTCGCGGGGGATCTGTTCGTCATCCGCGTGCTGGATGAAATCTACACCTATGAGGTGGACAGAATCCTCATTGTCGAGCCGGATGATGTGTCGGCGCTTGACATGGAGGAGGGCAGGGATTTATGCACCCTTGTGACCTGCACGCCGTACGGCATCAACTCACACCGGCTTCTGGTACGGGGGCACAGGGTTGAAAATCAGCAGGAATCCGAGGCCGTACGCGTGATCTCGGATGCCATACGGATCGAGCCGGTTCTCGTGGCGCCCGTCGCGGCGGCTCCCGTTCTGCTCCTGCTGCTCATTCTCGCACTCCTTCCCGGGAACAGAAAGAATTCAGCCGGAGGTAAAAAATCATGAAAAAGGTGAACGGAATATGCAGGCGCGTGATGTCCCGGCTGCTGGTGCTCATGCTGCTTTCCTGCATCACTTATGCAGCCGGAAGCCTCGACACGAGCCGGAACGTGCGGCTGACCCTTTCGTATCGGGACGGCACGACGCCCCTGTCCGGCGCTGAGTTTCGGATATACCGGGTTGCAGCGGTGGACGAGACGGGGGAGCTGACCGTGACGGATGCATTCAGACAGTTCAATGTCGACATCCGGGGCGAGCATGATGCGGCATGGAAGGAGCTTGCGTCCACGCTGGAGGGATATGTCCTTAGGGACGGCCTTGCGGCGGCGGACAGCGGAACGACCGGCGGGGACGGCAGCCTGACCTTTCCCACGGACGGCGGGAAGCTCCAGCAGGGGCTGTATCTGGTACTGGGACTGCGGCATACGCAGGAAGGCTGCAGCTACGACGCGGCTCCCTTCATGGTCATGCTGCCCGCGCAGGACATGGAGCAAAACGCATGGACATACGAGCTCTCCGTGAGTCCGAAGTATGACAGACGGGAAATCCCGGACACGCCCTCCGTGACAACCCGCAGGGTACTGAAGGTATGGAATGACGCGGGCAGCGAAGGCCTGCGTCCGCAGGAGGTCACGGTGCAGCTCCTCCGGGACACAGAGGTGTACGACACAGTGACGCTGAATGAGCAAAACAGCTGGCGGTATACCTGGACACAGCTCGATGAGCGTTATACCTGGACGGTTGCGGAAAAGGAGCAGGAAAACTACACGGTGACGGTCACGCGGGAGGGAATTACCTTTGTGGTGACAAATACCTATGCCCCGGCCGAGCCGGAGGACGGCACCGTGACCCGCACCGTGCTCAAGGTATGGGAGGACCCGGGCTATGAGGACAGCCGCCCGGATCTCGTGCAGGTGACGCTCCTGCGGGACGGGACAGCCTTCGACACGCAGACACTGAGCGAGGCAAACGGCTGGCGGCACACCTGGGACGGGCTTCCCCGATGCGATGAAAACGGGCGGGAATATACGTGGAGCATTCAGGAGACACACGTCCCGGGCTATGTCTCCGACATCCGCGAAAGCGGCGGTATATTTACTTTGACGAATACGCCGGAGCAGCCGAGGCTGCCGCAGACCGGCATGCTGTGGTGGCCGGTGCCGCTGCTGGCCATAGGAGGGCTGACGCTTCTGGCCGTGGGGATGTTGAACAGAAAGAAAGATGATGAATAAACGCAGAACAGTCTGCACGGGGATCGGGCTGCTGCTCCTGACAGCGGCTCTGCTCCTCACGGCGTACAACATCACAGCGGACGCGAGAGCGGGAGAGACGGCGGAAACGGTTCTGGAGCAGCTCATGCCGGAGCGGGAGGAGACGGGGAAATCCGAAAAACCGTCCGATGAACCGTCCGATGAACCGTCCGATGAACCGTCCGAAAAACCGTATGCCGCGGAGCCTGTGCCGGACGCGGCTCTGCCCGCAGATCCCGCAGCCGGGGACGCAGAGGAGCTGTCTGTCCCGGACTATGTTCTGAATCCGCGGATGGATATGCCGGAGATGGAAGTCGAAGGGCAGCGCTATATCGGCGTCCTGCAGATTCCGACGCTTGAGCTGGAGCTGCCGGTCATGAGCGCGTGGAGCTATCCGAGCCTGAAAATCGCGCCCTGCCGCTATTCAGGCTCCGCGTATCTGGACAGCATGGTCATCGCCGCCCACAACTACCGCAGTCACTTCGGAAATCTTAAAAGCCTGTCGCAGGGCGACGAGGTCACGTTTACCGACACGGACGGGACTGTATTCCGCTACGAGGTCATCGAAATGGAGACGCTGTCCCCACTGGCGACGGAGGAGATGACATCCGGCGACTGGGATCTGACGCTTTTCACCTGCACCGTCGGCGGCACCGCCCGTCTTGCGGTAC
>CAVGLF010000168.1:0-1071 GCA_963630045.1 Butyricicoccaceae bacterium
CCCCGGAGGCTCAAAGCGAGAAGGCAAGGCTGTACAGAAAAAACCTGCCGCATGCCGGAGCGCGGATGTAAAACAGGGGGAAATACAGGAATGAAAGGAGCTTATATTCAAAGCATGAATCCCGATTACACGACGCGTGAGGCACGCGAACGAACCGTACGGGAGAGACAGGAGGCGGCAGCCGCGGCCAGAACGCCGATGGAGTCGCGCTGGAGCCTGGTGCGGGATTACTACGAGGGACATCATCACACGCAGGAGGAGATCGCCGCGAGCTGCCGCGAGGCGGGAATTCCGTGGATCGCGGCCTGCTCGCCGGATATCTATCTGCACGTCGAGAGCCAGATCCGCACGTCGCTTCCCGATTTTGCCTTTCGCGGACGCGATTCGGAGGACGACGACGAACGCGCGGAACTGCGTGAGCATCTGGTGCGCTACGTTGTGCAGCAGCAGGCGCTGGCGGATCAGGCTCCGGCGCATGAGCGGCGCTGCATCCTCTGCGGCACGGCGGTGTGGAAGGTCTTCTGGGACGGCCATGACGTGCGCGTGAGCTCCGTGGATCCGTGGGATCTCTATCCCGACCCCGCAGCCTCCCGCCCGGAGGACTGCGAGTACATGAATTATGTCTACCGCCTGCCCCGCGGCGCCGTCCTTCGCCGCTATGAGTGCGAGCTTTGGGGAAGAGGCATCGATGCGCGGACGCTGGAGGCGGATCCGGGGCATGAGGATACGCTGACCGTGACGGAGCACTGGTACCGCACGGACCCGGGCGGAATCGGCTGCTGCGTGCTCGTGGCGGGGCATGAGGTGCGGCACATCCCGGATTACTGGAGCGTTACGGGCTGCGATCAGTACCCCTTCGTCTTCCAGTACCGCGTGGCGGGAGACGGACTCTGGGGACGCAGCGATCTGGAGCCGGCGCTGCCGCTGGTGGATGCCGTGGACAGGGAGCTGGCCATGGCGCAGCTGCAGAGCGCCTTCACGGGCTCGGACGTCATACTGGCCGAGCGGGACGCGTTTGCGGAGAATCCCGAGCAGCGTCCGGGCGCCATCTGGGAATTAAGACCCGGTGCG
>CAVGLF010000168.1:1081-2912 GCA_963630045.1 Butyricicoccaceae bacterium
GAAACCGGCTTGCGATGATCGAGACGCTGCGCGGCATGATCCGCGATGCCGTGGGCAACTACGACGCGCAGATTGACACGCAGAGCGCGCGGACGCTCTCCGCGACGGGGCTGGCGCTGATGCTGGAGCGCGCGGATTTGCGCAGGGCGCCGAAGAAGACGGAGTGTCTGAGAGCCTATACCAGGCTGTACAGGCTCATCGACTGGACGGTGCTGGAGTTTTACGGCGACGAGCGCGTCATCCGGCTGGGCAGTGCAGGGGCGGGAGAGCCCGCACGGGTGCTGCGCTTTGACCGGACGGGGCTCATGGGACGCGGCGGATACCTGCCGGATATCGACTGCACGGTGACGGCGGCGGACGCCATGGAGGGCTCGCGCGCCTTCACACTGGAGACGCTGGAGACGATTCTGGGGCATGACGTGACTCAGGAGAACTACCCGCTTGTGCTTGCGGCACTGCGGACGCTTGATCTGGAGGATTCGCGGGAGCTTGAACGGCACTACGAGGCGTATTTTGGAAAAAAACGGGATGAATCATCGGAGAAGGGAGACTGAACATGAACGAGGAAGAGAAGATCCGGGAGGAAGAGAGAGACGAAGGAGAGATGCCCGGCGGGGACAGAGAACCTGCGGAGCGGGAGGAGGAGGAGAGACCGGAGGAGCCCGATGAGGAGACGCTCTGCGCGATGCTGGAGACGCTGCGGGACAGGTACCCGCGCATCGACGCGCGGGAGATGATTGCGGCTCGGGGCTTCCGCGACTTCGGCGAGCGCTCGGGCTGGAGCCTGCAGACGATGCAGGAGCAGCTTCCGGAGCGGCTGGAGGAGGCGCGGGCGCTGATGCGGGCTGCGGAGCCTCCGGTATCCAGAGCCACGGGCGGGAGCCCCGCGCACAGGCGCTCCCTTCTCACGGCGCATCAGGCGCAGGAGCTGCGGGAGTGGAACCGGGCGAATCCGCAGTACAGGATGACGGAGCTTGAGTATCATCAGGCTCTGAAACGGTGACGGATGAACGACTGACAGGGAAGGTATCTGCAAATACGGCGGCACAGCTGTTAGCGGAATACCGGACGTTGTTTTATGTGCGGCAGTTAGGGGATGATGTATTTTCTATCAGCCGTGGCGGAGATCCCGCCAAAGCCTATGACCGCTATATGCGCAGGCGGTTGCTGTTTCAACTGGTCGAGGAAGTATTAAAGCCCAGAGAGCAGAATCTTTTGCGGTACTACCTGGGGATCGGCCAGCCGGATGAGCGTGGGATGACCTTTCAGGAGCTGGCGGTTCGGCTCAATTACAATGGACCCAGCGGTGCGGAAAAGGCTTACAAGGCCGCACTGAAAAAACTGAAAGGAAATCTTTATTCCGGTAGTTATGGTCGCTGGATCGCCATTCAGAAAGCTATCCGCAGAGCGATTGCGGAAGCATCCAAACCAAATTGATTCAAGCAAATCAGATTTGTCAGTGAAATATTGAGAAATGCCGCACTAAAAGCTGCAGTGTGTGAACTTTTTGCTAATTCTTTCGAAGATGAACGATTTTACACAAAATCGTTGGTTCTGTATTACTTTGACAGGTTTATACTGAACATATAGATTAAAGCGCTTAACTTATTGTCTGATATGATTCCAAATCTCAGATAATTCAATTACTTCACAACAAAGGGGGAGCTATATGGAAATTTTAGAGGGGCAGACTCTGGAAATGTCAAATACGGTATGATGTTTACTGGAGCATTTGACTGGTAACAAGGAGGTTAGGCAATGACGAATCTTTGTTTTTCTGAGCTGTCACAGCAGGAACTCATGGAAATTGAGGGCGGAGTAAAGCCTGGAT
>CAVGLF010000169.1:0-2883 GCA_963630045.1 Butyricicoccaceae bacterium
CTGGGCGCTCTGCTGGCGCAAGGCTTCTCCCCCATCCATGCGGCCTGTCTCGCCGTATACTTCCACGGAGCCGCAGGAGACACCGCGGCGAATGCGCTGGGCGAGTACGGCATGACGCCCTCGGACATCATCGGAGCCATTCCGGGTGTCCTGAAGCGGTACAACAGCCGGGTCTGGTGACCCCCCTCAGGTGTCCGCACGGGGAGCTTTGCCCCCCGGATAAAGCTTTTTTTGTTGGTGCTTTTTCGTTCACCATCCCACACGATTCAATCGAAATTACATGAAAAAAGGAAGCGCAGACGGATAACATGGAAACTCGAGCGCTGGCTTATGCCGAGGTGAGCCGCGAGGCGATCCTCTCAAACTACCGCATCTTTCGCCGGATGATTCCCGAAAATGTTCGGATGCTGACACTGATGAAGGCCGATGCCTACGGTCACGGAGCACTGTGGGCGGCGCGGCTTCTGGAGGAAGCGGGCTGCGGCTTCTTCGGCGTTGCGACCGCCGGGGAGGCTCTTGCGCTGCGCGAGGGCGGCATCAATACTCCGATTCTGATTCTTGGCTATACGCCGGGCTGCGACATTCCGGCACTTGCCGGGGCTCGTGTCGCGCAATGCGTCCCGGATCTTCAGGCGGCGCGTGAATACTCCGCTGCGCTGGACGGAACGGGACTGCGGCTGGATGTCCATGCGGCACTTGATACGGGCATGGGGCGCTACGGCATCGATGCGCGGGACCCCGATGCCGCAGCATCCGAAATTGCCGCGATTGCGGTTCTGCCGAATCTGCGCCTTGAGGGCGTTTTCACGCACTTTGCGGATGCCGATAATCCCGCCGATGCCTACACGCCGGTTCAGGAGCCGCGCTTTGCCCGCGTTGTCACGAAGCTGCGCAGCTCCGGGGTGGAGGTTCCGATTGCCCACTGCGAAAACAGCGCGGCGATGCTCAAGTATCCCGACTTCCGCTTCGATATGACGCGTCTGGGCATCTCCCTGTACGGCATCGCGCCCTCGGCTCCGACGGCGCTTCCGGAGGGCATCCGCCCCGTCATGTCGCTGCATACCACGGTCGTGCAGCTGCGCGACCTGGCACCCGGCGAAAGCGTGAGCTACGGGCGGCGCTTCACGGCCACACGTCCGACGCGCATCGCGGTCGTTCGCCTGGGCTACGGCGACGGCTTCCCGCGTGCGCTGACCAATCGCGGACGGATGCTGGTGCGCGGGCGGTTTGCGCCCATCGCGGGAACGGTCTGCATGGATGCCTGCATGCTGGATGTCACGGACATCCCGGGCGTATCGCGCGGAGACGACGTAATCGTCTTCGGCAGCGACGGAACGAACACGATCACGGCTCAGGAGGTTGCGGAGATGTGCGGGACGATTCCCTATGAGCTTGTGACGGCGCTGATGCCGCGCGTGCGGCGCATCCCCGTGTAAGCTTTTTTTCCGACCCGCGGAGGGACTCCCCCTCTTTTTCGTCATCCGGAAAACCAATTCAAGGGAGGATACATTGACATGAACAAGCGCAAATGGATTATTACGATGAGCTGCTTCATGATGGCTGTGCTGCTGATTTCCGGCTATATGGCCATTGCTGCCGAGTACGGCGCGGAAAGTGATCCGCTGGTCACGGCAAGCTACATCACGGATGTTCTGGCTCCTCAGACCATTGAGGAAGTCAACAAGACGATTGAACAGAAGACCGCACAGTTCCAGACGCAGCTCAATCAGACGCTCTCCGAATACACGGCTACGCTGGACTCCACCATCGCGGAGTTTGAAGCGCAGAACAAGAATCTGGCCGATAATGAGGACTTCATTGCCGCTGTTGCGACTCAGGTTCTGGCCTCCATGAACGAATCCGACGGCAATTCCTCTTCGACGACCGGCTCAAGCGTCTGGCGTCTGGTGGAAATCGAAAAGGGACAGACGCTGGTCTTCGAGGTCGGCGGCATGATCCTTCCCCGCATCGGCAGCGCCACCTGCTTCGCCGCATCCTCCCCCGGACTCATCAACGCGACGACCGGCTCCGAGCTTTCCTCCGGCGGTGCGCTTACGACGAACAACCTCTATATTGTAACCGTCGCGGGCAGAGGCTTCACGGCGACCGCTTCCACGAACAAGTTCCTGATCGCCGGCAGCTACACCATCAAGTAAATACAGCGCGCATCCATGATAAAAAGGATCTTCCAAAGCTCTCGTCAAAGTGCTTTGGAAGATCCTTTTCTTGTGGTGGTATCCGTGCGGGGAATCGTGCCTTTCCCCCAGGATTCAGAAGGACTCGTCCATGTCCTCCAGGGGGCTCTGCTCCTCCTCCTCGGCTCCGGACTGATGCAGCATGTGGTAGATTTTGCGAAAATCCTCCAGAATCTCCGGATGCGCAAAATCCTTGTGGCAGAGCATCTTGATTTCACGGGACATATCGGCTCCCTCGAAGTCCAGCGCCGCCAGACGTCCGCTCCGTACATCCTCCACACAGGCAGACCTGGCTACGACGGAGATGCCCATATTCTTCGCGACCAGCTCCCGGATGACGCTGACATCGTCGATCTCGATGCTGACATTCAGGTTCTTGATGGAGACATTGTACGCCGACAGATAGCTTGCAAACAGCGTACGCGTCCCGGAGCGCTTGGTGCGCAGAATGAACTTTTCGCTGCGGATGTCCTCGAATGTGACGCTTTTTCGTCCCGCCAGCGGATGCTCCGGTGACACGATGACGCACAGCGAGTCCGTGTCCAGAAGCACCGGCACATAATCCTGCGCCTTGACATCGCCCTCCACCACCGCGATATCGAGCTTATACAGCTTCAGCTGGGAGCTTATGTTCTTGATTGTATCGGTTACAACCGTCACCTGCGTATTGGGATGCTCGTTGCAGTAC
>CAVGLF010000170.1:0-2815 GCA_963630045.1 Butyricicoccaceae bacterium
CCCGAGGCGCACTGAACCCCGACTTTGCGGGCATGGAGGATCCCAAAGGCACGTTCCGCATTCTCTCCGGCATTC
Organism: Butyricicoccaceae bacterium; assembly: GCA_963630045.1. Classification (GTDB taxonomy): domain Bacteria; phylum Bacillota; class Clostridia; order Oscillospirales; family QAMX01; genus JAAZKA01. Next base: position 76 of record CAVGLF010000170.1, read on the forward strand.
CGCTGGTTATGGTGGTGGACGAGAATCGTCTGGACGGTCGTGCCGCACCCCGAAGCATCGCCGATCTTCTCTCCGGTGCATTCGAGCAAAGCGTGGTCTATCCCGACGACGGGCACATGCTGGACGGCGTGCTTCTCTATTACTTCGATCTCGCCGGCGGCGAAGCGGCGGTGGATGCGTTCCGCCGTGCGTGCATTCGCGGCGTGCATCCGTCTCAGATGATTAAATTCGGCGGCATCGAAGAGCGCCCCGCCGTGATGCTGATGCCCTACATCTTCGCCCGAATCAAGGCCAAGGAACCGGGCATGCACATAGTTTGGCCCGCCGAGGGTGCTCCGCTGATTCCCATTTTGGAATGCGTGCGCAAAGACGCATCCGATGAGGTTCGTGCTGCGGCGGACTTCTTCGCCGGTGCGGAGGTGGGACGGCTGTTTGCGGAGCAGGGCATGTTCCCGTCGAGCCATCCGTCCGTAGAAAACCACTTGCCGGGTAAGCTGTGGTTCGCCGGCTGGGAAAACGTCTACGCCGCCGACCTGCCCGCGCGCCTGCCCATGCTCAAAAAACGCTTTTTGGAGGGATAAGCCATGCAGATGATTACCGTATCCGGGCCTCCGTCCGCCGGAAAGACCTCCGTGATTCTGAAAGCGGCCTCGTGCCTGCGCGATCGGGGCTGTTCGGTGGGCGTGGTCAAGTTCGACTGTCTGTTCACCGATGACGATCAACTTTATACCGCGGCGGGCTTTCCCGCCAAGAAGGCGCTCTCCCGAGAGCTCTGCCCCGACCATTTCTTCATCAGCAACATCGAGGACGCATGGGACTGGGGCGAAAAGAAACATCTGGACTATCTCATCACCGAGAGCGCAGGCCTGTGCAACCGCTGTTCGCCCCACATTCGCCAAATCATGGCCGTCTGCGTGGTGGATCAGCTCAGCGGCATTCGCACGCCTGCCAAAATCGGCCCGATGCTGCGGCTGGCGGACGAGGTGGTCATCACGAAGGGCGACATCGTCTCCCAGGCCGAACGCGAGGTGTTCGAAATGAAGGTGCGCACGGTCAATCCCCGAGCGGAGATTCTGCACGTCAACGGTCTGAACGGGCAGGGTGCGCAGGCGCTGGCAGATGCGATGCAGAGCTATCGCGCGGCGGGAGCGCTGAAGGAACAGAAACTGCGCTTCCCGATGCCCATGGCGCTGTGCTCCTATTGCCTGGGCGAGACGAAAATCGGTTCCGAATACCAAATCGGCAACCTGCGCAAGGCGGATTGGGGGGACGAAGCATGAATACCATGGAAAACACGAAGCTCGCCGCACTGCTGGAGCAATGGCCCTTCGTTCGCGACTGGCTGGAGTCCTATCGCTTCTCCTACGACCCCGAAAGAACGCTGGCGGAGTGCGTTGCCGATGCGCCCGACGGCTATTTCCGAGACATCGACCGCACTCGTGTCGGCTTCGTGCATGAGCTGGAGCAGTACGTCAGCGATATTCGCGCGCTGCTGGGCGAGGAAGACGAAGCGATTGAAATGGTCAGCCTGCTGCCGGGGCATGACAAGAGCGGCGCGCCCGAGGGATTCGAGCGCATCGACTGGCGTGCAGGTGAGGTGATTGCCATCGTGGGCGCCACGGGCAGCGGCAAAAGCCGCCTGCTTTCCGACGTGGAATGGTGCGCCGGCGGCGATACGCCCACGGGGCGCCGTGTGCTCATCAACGGAAAGCCCGTCAGCCGCGGCGAACGGGGAAAGCGCCACATCGTGGCACAGCTTTCGCAGAACATGAACTTCGTTATCGATGCAACGGTTTCGGAGTTTCTGCGCCTGCACGCAGGAAGCCTGCGCCGAGCCGACCCCGAGGGCGATGCACGGCGTGCCTTTGATCGAGCCAACGAGCTGGCAGGCGAGGCCTTCGGACCGGACACGCCGCTGACAGGTCTGAGCGGCGGCCAATCTCGAGCGCTGATGATTGCCGACTGCGCCGTGCTCTCCGATGCGCCCATCGTGCTCATCGATGAAATCGAGAATGCGGGCATCAATCGCCGCCGCGCCCTGAGCGCCCTCACCGGCGAAAACAAGATTGTCCTGATGGCCACCCACGACCCGGTGCTCGCCCTTCTGGCCGACCGACGGCTGGTGATTCGCGGCGGCGGAATCAGCGCCGTGCTGGAAAAGAGCGATGCGGAAAAAGCCGCCCTGCGCGAAGCAGAGGCCATGGACGCACGCCTGATGCAAATGCGCGAAGCCCTGCGCTCCGGCGCAAGACTGGAAACAACCACCCCCGAGGAAATCTAAGACAACACCGCACAATTCGACGGCGCCGCTGAATTGTGCGGTGTTGCCCTTATTAAAAGCGCTCGTGCCCGAAAAGATGCTTTCGGCACGGGCGCTTTCGTTTGCCTTGACTCATTCTGCAATAAAGTCCTTTTTACGCATCTGCGTTATATTTTTGTTTGCAAAACAGGTGACAACCCTTGATAACCCACGAGATTTGCGGTAAAATAAGAGTTGAATGTTAAGTGTATTCCTAAAACTTTTCAAACTTCGATTTTCCCTTTTAGAAACATATTCACGGGATACACTGATTGTTTCGCAAGAAACTGCCAAACAAGTTGAGGTTTTTTACACAACTTGTTTTCGCAAGAAGACAAACAACATTAAGGATACGATGATTTCATGACGCGGTAAGCCGAGCAGTGAATCCCGCAAATACTTTTATGCTCCGTTCCTTACGACAGATGATGTCATGCTGCG
>CAVGLF010000171.1:0-2813 GCA_963630045.1 Butyricicoccaceae bacterium
ATACAGAGGCCCCGACGCGGGCATCGTAAAGGTGAAGATGATCTTTCCCGATGAGCCCTCGCGGACATATTTGCGGTGCGTGCCGTAGGGGGACTCCTCCAGTCCCTGCGTCCGGCGGGAGACGGCCTGAACGGGGGTGAAATAGTCGACGTATTCGCCGCCCGTCAGCGCATTCAGAAGCTGATTCTGGAATGTCACGGCGTTGGAGGAGGAGACGGTTGCATCCGGGTATCCGGAATCCGCGGCGAAGACGATGGGCAGCGCATAGGGATTCTGATAGACCGTAATTTCGGAGTCGTCGGACTCCAGGAAGACCTCATAGTCCTCGTTTCCCAGAGGCTCCTTTGAGAGGATGTACTTGAATCCCAGAAGCGAATCCGCGACGACGGAGTTTTCGACATAGCGCGACCAGTGCTCGCGCTGGGAGTATCCGAGGCTGCGGATGAGCTTGAGCGCGCGGGCGTTCAGCGTGGAGGTCGAGTGCGACAGTCCCGCGTATCCGAAGGCCATGGGATCGTTGACGGTGCGGTGATAGGTCTTCTCCATGCGGTACAGCCCCGTATCCGCACTCTGCACGGCCGCAACGACGGGACGGGTCTCGGCGAGGAAGTCGGTATAGGAGGAGCGGGAGGAGTAATAGACCTCCTCATGCAGAGCCTGCAGCGAAAGCGCGGTGTTGAGCGTGAGCTCCGCAACCATGACGAAGGCCAGAGCGCGGATCATCGTCTCGCGGCGGTTCGGAATGAGGGACAGCCCCGTGAGAAGCGCGTAGACTGCCAGAAAGAGCAGGGACAGCCAGATGCTGGTGAAGTTGTCGATGTAGGAAAGCTGCGAAAGCTGGATGAGGACGACGAGGAAGAGCTCGACGCAGAAGGTCTTGATGAGCTTGTCCCGCGGCAGCTCGTCCAGATGCGCCAGAGCCTCCGCCGCGGCGGAGAGGAGAACGAAGGAGAAGAAGAAGCTGTAGCGGCAGTTGAGCCAGTTGGGGATGTGGAACATATGCAGCGCGATATCGAGGATGGAGATGTTCATGATCGCGAAGACGGCAAAGAAGAGGCCGCCGGTCGCAATCTTGCGCCGCATGGGGATGGTGGGAATGAGGAAGTAGCAGGGTACGAGCAGCATCGGCAGCAGGCCGCAATAAACCATCGGCAGCCCCTGGACATTGACGGAGTCGTAGGAATCCAGGAGGAGCTTCGGCAGAAGATTGAACAGCGGGAAGCGCAGCGACAGCGAAAAGTCCGGCGAGGAGAAATCGTACTTGCCCAGCATCAGGGAGTGATAGACCGGCAGCAGGATGACCATCGCAGCGCCCGCGCAGAGAATGCCCATTCCGGCAAAGCGCAGGAACGTATGCAGGAAGGGCTTCCATCCCGGCTCGCGCGGCATGGCGAAGTAGTAGTAGACGAAATACACGCAGGCCAGGATGCACAGCATGAAGCCGATGTAGTAATTCGCAATGAGCGCCATCGTCAGCGAGACGAAGAAGAGCACGAAGCGGCGCTCGTCAATGAGCTGCCGCAGGCCGAGTGCGATCAGGGGCAGCAGATACACCGCATCGATCCACATAGGATTCATCGCATGCACGACGGCATAGGCGCACAGCGCATAGAAGGTCGAGATGATGAGGAGACGCACGCCGTCAAGCCGGAAGGTGCGCCGGGCAAATACGGCGAAGGTCACGCCGATGGTGCCGGCCTTGAGCACCGTCACGACAAGCAGTGCCTCGACGATGAGCTCCTTGGGAAAGAGCAGGTAGATGACCATGAAGGGGCTGGCCAGATAATAGCCGAAGATGCCGATCATCTCGCCTGAGAGGCTCTGGCTCCAGGAATAGACGAGGCTTTTGCCCTCGAGAACGGCCTGACGGAAGGCCTCATAGTAGTAGATGTACTGGGCGTTTAAGTCCAGAACCAGCACGGAGTGATCGCCGATGGGATGGACGCCGCGTCCGAAATAGACCGCCAGCATGATGAAGGCGGGCAGTGCGAAGCAGGCAAAATAGATGGCATTGCGCTCAAAGAAAGTGCCCCGGCGCTCAGAACGCCCAGTGACCATGGTGAGAGTACCTCCCCGATTGTTTTTTTAAAAAAGGGACGCCGCATCAGTACAGCAGACGCTTATGAAGCTCCGCCTGGAAGCGCTTGTGGCGGGACAGAAGGATGCTGACGGCGGACAGAGCGGCGCAGGGCAGCAGCGCGTAGAAGGACCACTGAGGCATCCAGCTGCAGCGTACGGCGTGGGATACGACCATGTCGATCCAGACCGTGAGAAGCCCCGCGCTCATGAGCACGCAGGCCACGCGGACGCCTCCGGACAGTTTTCTTTTGCGGGGGCGCAGGACGAACGCGCACAGGAGAACCGAGCAGGCCGCGCCCAGCGTGATGGGCAGTGCGAGCGGCAGAAACCAGCTTCCGCCGACGGCATATTCGATGAGCCACAGATACGCAAGTGTTGCGGCGCTGTCCAGCGCCAGAAGCCGCAGCAGATAGTAGCGTCTGAAGTAGAGCGGCAGGATGAACACGACGAAGACCAGCGCAATGGCGCCCGCGACAAAGCCCGACCAGCTGAGCACACCGTCGGACAGCAGATCGGACAGCAGCGTGACCGCGACGGGAACGCAGAGGATCAGGGATGCGACGGAGGCGAAAAAGGTTCGGTCGGCGCGCCGCCGCACGGGCTCCAGGTGCCGGGGCCAGGGAAGCTCCTCCGGCTCGCGCCATGGTTTCTTCGGATTCAGTACCTCGGTGCCGCACAGCGGGCAGCTTTTTTCGCTGTCCGCAAGCTCGACGCCGCAGTTGACACAGTAGGAC
>CAVGLF010000172.1:0-2801 GCA_963630045.1 Butyricicoccaceae bacterium
GGTAATAGCCGCGGCGGGCAGCCAGAACCTGGTGACGGCGCGTGATGGTGGAATAAGCCGGCAGCATGAACATCGAGCGCTGGAATTGTCTGGCATTCGCGGAGCTGTTGGCGGCACCCGCTTCGAGCTTCGGAACGGGATTCTTGCCCAGCACCAGGAAGGAGGACATCTGCGCTTCGACGCGCGCCCACGGAATGGGCAGCAGACGCTTATTCGTGATGTTTTCGATCAGCGTGACCTTATCGCCCTCCGTTACGACGTTCGGCTCAAAGGAACGCTTGTATTGCAGCGATTTGAAGTTGCGGCGCGGAAAATAGCGGCTCTGCAGAAAAATGACAACCAGCAGAGCCAGAAAAAGGCTCTGAATCCACATGCGGCCGCCTCCCTTAACCGCGCTTGTTGCGGATTTCCTCCGTGGGAACAGGCGTGGACTCCAGAATCTGATTCAGGATGACGAGGTTCTGGTTCTTCTTCACACGAGCGGAGCTCTTCAGGATGATACGATGTCCGAAGACGCAGGGAGTCATCTCGCGCACGTCGGCGGGCGTTACGAAGTCACGGCCGCGCAGGATGGCGCAGACCTGAGCCGCACGCAGCATGGCCTGAGTACCGCGGGGGCTGACGCCCAGCACGACATCGGGATGCACACGGGTCGCCTCGGCGACGCGGATGATGTAATCCATGACGTCGTCGGAGACATGAACCTTGGTATAGGAGTCCTGCGCATCGATGATCTGCTTGGTCGAGGCAACGGGCTCCAGCTTTTCCAGGGGGTTGTTCGCGCGGAAGCGGCGCAGAATGTCCAGTCCCTCTTCGACGGACGGATAACCCATCTCAACCTTCAGAAGGAAACGGTCGAGCTGAGCCTCGGGCAGCGGGAAGGTACCCTGGTTCTCAACCGGGTTCTGCGTGGCGATGACCAGGAACGGACGATCCAGACGGCGGGTGTCACCGTCGATGGTGACCTGGCGCTCTTCCATACACTCCAGCAGAGCGGACTGCGTACGGGGCGTTGCACGGTTGATTTCGTCGGCGAGGAGGAGGTTCGTGAAGACGGCGCCGGAACGGAACTCGAATTCACCCTTCTTCTGATTGTAGAAGTTGACGCCGGTCAAATCGGACGGCAGCAGGTCAGGTGTGAACTGAATGCGGCGGAAGTCGCCTGCAATAGAGCGGGAGGCCGCCTTCGCAAGCATGGTCTTGCCGGTTCCCGGGACATCCTCGAGCAGAATGTGTCCGGAGGAGAACAGCGCAATCAGGAGCTTGTCGATGACGTCGCCCTTGCCGACGATGACCTTTTCGATGTTTGCGCGGATAGCGCCACCCAGATCCCGGATTTCAGAGATTTCCAATTTGTCCACATCACTTTCTGTTATATAGAATATCTTGCAGGAGTCCTAAATCAACCCCATAGTACTATGATACCGCAATTCGTCAATGAATTCAAGTCTATTGCTTCGTTTATTTGTACAATTTTGGCATTTTACAATTGTGCATTCTGCTCATTTTCTCATAGCTTCTCAGTTGCCGTTCCGTGCACTTATTCGTTGATTTTCCCGCCTTATGAACGGTTTTCACGTGGTTTTCGGTCACTTTGCAAATGAGCATCCCGGCCGGTCCGCATGAGAATCGGTCAGAATGCTCAAGGCTTTCGTCAGATGTCTTCAAAATCACGAACGGATATGCGGAAAACAGGTTTTTGCGTCTGCAGGGAATATTCGCTCCGGCACATTTTTATTCACGTTCCCGAATATACCCCGCAGGGCATCCGCTCCTCACTCCAGCGTGAAGACGGTCAGCTCCGGCACCGAGCCCAGACGCAGCGGCAGGAGGGATTCTCCGATGCCGCGGTTGACATAAAGCACGCCGCGTGCCTCTTCGCCGCCCGGATGGTACAGCCCCCGCGTATAGATGCGTCCCAGCTTCGGGAGATAAACCGACTCGAGAAACGGCAGATTCACCTGGCCTCCGTGCGTATGCCCGGAGAGCATCAGGTCGTAGAGCCCGGCATCCAGCGTCCCGGCGACATCCGGCTCGTGTACGAGCAGGAGATGAACCCCTTCCGCGCCCGTGATGTCGGTTTTTTCGGGGTCAGTCCCGAACAGAGCGTCATCGAAGCCCGTGATCGTAATCCCGATGTCGGACAGCACCCTTCTCTCGCCGCGCAGCACCTCGAAGCCGCCCTCTGTGAGGATGCGCACGACCTCGCTCTGTGCACTCTTTTCGTAGTCATGGTTGCCCAGAACGGCGAATTTCCCGTGCGCGGCCTTCATCGCGCTCAAGGCCTCGATCACTTTCTGCGTATCGCCCTCGTAGGTGCGGAAATTGTCGAAAAGATCGCCCGTAAAGACGACGATGTCCGCCTCCTGCGCGTTGATCTCCCGCACCAGATCGGACAGCTTCGAGGCATGATCGTCATCCGAGACGTGGAGATCGGAAAACTGAACGATGCGCAGCCCCTGACCCGCCTGTGCCAGATTGTCCGGGGAAATCGTGACATTGACGACATCCAGAAGCCTGGGCTCCACCAGTCTCGCGTAGAGGAACACAAGCATGCCCGCCGTCACGAGGAGGAACAGCGTGCTCAGGAAAATGTTCATGAATCTGCGCAGCACATCAGTTCTGAGCCGCGTTTCCAAGCGTTCCCGCAGCCAGTGCGCTTAAGTAGGCGTTGATGAAGCCATCCAGATCGCCGTCCATGACGGCATTGATGTTGCCGTTTTCAAAGCCCGTGCGGTGATCCTTCGCCAGCGTATAGGGCATGAAGACGTAGGAGCGGATCTGGCTGCCCCACTCGATCT
>CAVGLF010000173.1:0-2684 GCA_963630045.1 Butyricicoccaceae bacterium
GTCGGGCGATCCTTGCGGTACGAAGTTTTCCTATAGCAGGAAAACTTCGTAAGGAAGAAAAGCAGCTTCGGCGAAGAAAAAACCCAAAGCAAGGGGGGTCGGGGGTACTCCCCCGAGTCCCCCGGGGGACTTTATCTTCCCAGGAGTCTGCGCAGCCATGCGCGAATCCCGCTTTTCGGAGTGCCCGGAAGCGTGCCCGATTCCGCGCGTTCGCGGAAGAATTCCTGACTGTTGAAGGGAGGCTCCCCCGTGCGCAGGACATAGGAGCCGTCCGGCTGCATGATTCTGGCCTTGCAGTTGTCGCGGCAGGCAGCCTCAAGGTCTGAGTAGATGCGGTTCGCCAGCTCCGGCTCCAGCACCGGAGCCGCAACCTCCACGCGCCGCTGCATGTTGCGCGTCATGAAATCCGCCGACGCGATGTAGACGCGCCGCTCCTCCCCCGTGCCGAAGCAGTACACGCGCGAATGCTCGAGAAAGCGCCCTACGATGCTCGTAACCGTGATGTTCTCCGTCATCCCCGGAACGCCCGGAAGCAGACAGCAGATGCCGCGCACGATCATGCGCACGCGCACGCCCGCCCGCGAGGCTCTCACCAGCTCGTCGATGAGCTGCGTATCCGTAACGGAGTTGACTTTGATGAAAATTTCCGTCTCCCGTCCCAGACGCGCCTTTTCGATCTCCGTATCGATGTTGCGCAGAATCACCGAGCGCATGCAGTGCGGCGCGACGAGAAGCGTGCGGTAGTTGTTTCCCAGGGCTCCCATGCTCAGATTGTTGAACAGCTGCAGAGCCTCCTCGCCAATGAGCGTGCTTGCCGTCATCAGAGAGTAGTCCGTGTAGATATTCGCCGTCTTCTCGTTGTAGTTTCCCGTGCCGATCTGCGTGATATAGCCGACGCGTCCCTTTTCCCGGAGCGTGATGAGGCAGATCTTGGAGTGTACCTTGTACCCGTCCGGCCCGTAGAGGATGCGCGCGCCGGCGTCCTCCAGCTTCTGCGCCCAGTTGATGTTGTTCTCCTCGTCAAAGCGCGCGCGCAGCTCCAGCAGAATGGTGACGTCCTTGCCGTTTTCCGCAGCGTTGATGAGGGACTCGATGATGCGCGACTCCCTCCCCACGCGGTAGAGCGTGATCTTGATGGACGTGACCGACGGATCCTCGCTTGCCTCGCGCATGAGGTTGATGAAGGGCTTGAAGCTGTCGTAGGGATAGTTCAGGAGGATGTCTCCGCGCTGAATCCGGTGGATCATGCTCTCCTTCTTCGACAGAAACGCGGGGTATTTTGCCTTGTACAGCGGCCACGACAGCCGTCTGGCAAGCTCCGAGGGCAGCGTGTCCAGAAGGCCGTAGACGTAGTGCATTTCAAGCGGCGAGGTCGATGCGTACATTTGCTCATCCGTCAGCCGGAAGCGGTCGCGGAAATAGGCGCGCATCTCCTCCGAAGCCGTGTACTGAAGCTCCAGACGCACGGGTGCCATGCGTCTGCGGCGTTTTACGACCTCCTTCATGTACTCGCGGTAGTCGGCATCCTGCGTGTACAGCTCCGCATCGGCCTTGATGTCGGCATTGCGCGTTACGCAGAAGACGACGCTTTCCAGCACGCGGTACATGGGGAAGACCGCCGCCGTGCGCTCGGCAATGACGTTCTCCGCCAGTACATAGCGATGCGTCTCCTCACCCGGCAGGAAGATGACGCGCTCCTGCGCCGGAGGGACGGGAATCAGCCCGAGCAGGGGCTCCTCCGAGCCGTTCTGCGCAAGCCGCACCGCAATGTAGAGCTGCTTGGACGGTACATGCGGGAAGGGATGCCGCGCGTCCACAATGGCGGGGGAGAGCAGCGGCTGGATATCATGCTCGAACACGGCATCGACAAAGCGTCTGTCCTCCGTGGACAGTGCGCCGCGCTCATGCACCAGCCCTTCGCGCGCAAGCGCCTGCGTGACTGCGTCGTAGCAGGCATCGCGATGCCCCGTCAGCACGTGCGTACGCGCGTAGATGGCGCGAAGCTGCTGCTCGGGCGTCATATGCGTCTTGGTATCGAGAAACGGCACGTCCATAAGCGTCTGATCGTGCAGCGTTCCGACGCGAATCATGAAAAACTCATCGTAATTGGATTCGAATATGGCGATGAACTTAAGCCTTTCGTACAGCGGCGTCTCCTCGCACATCGATTCCTCGAGCACGCGCTCGTTGAACTGCAGCCAGCTCAGCTCCCGATTGACATAGATGGAATGAACATCCATAACCGCATCACCTTTTTTTAGGGGAAAACCCCCGCTCCGAAAAAAACATATCCCGCGCCTCAAGCCGGGGGGGGCGGGATGCCTGTCCCTTAATTGTATCACATTTTTCAAGCGATTCAAGCATCTTTTTCCTTCGCGGGAGCGCTTTTCGGGTTCGGGGGAGTACCCCCGCCCCCCCTTGCTTTGGGTTTTCTCTTCGCCGGGGCTGCGTTTCTTCCTTACGAAGTTTTCCTGCTATAGGAAAACTTCGGTGCCTCAAGAAACGCCCGACGCAGCATCATACTTGGCAAGGGGCGCTCCCCGCTTTGGGTTTTTTCTTCGCCGAAAGCTGCGTACTGTATCCTTACGAAGTTTTCCTGCTATAGGAAAACTTCGGTGCCTCAAGAAGTGCCCGACGCAGCCTCATACTTGGCAGAGGGGACGCTCCCCGCGCTCCCCTCTGCA
>CAVGLF010000174.1:0-2609 GCA_963630045.1 Butyricicoccaceae bacterium
GCTTACATCCATCGACGATCTCTATAAGATCCGTTCAAGCTTTTCGGGCGACATCGTTGTGCGCCGCTGGATCATGGAGGACCCCTTCTTCATCCGCGGTGTCCGCGACTATCAGCCGACCGATCCGCAGAACCACATCAACTGGAAGGCGACCGCCAAGACCGGACGCATGCAGGTTCACAACTACGATTACACCGCCGATGTGCGTCTGATGATCGTACTCAACGTCGATACGCATGAGAATCAGTGGAGCGTTACGACGGATGAGCCCTGTGCCGAGCGTGCGATTTCCATCGCGGCGTCCGTTGCGCAGTATTCTCTTGAAAACGGCATCGAGACGGGCTTCATGTCCAACGGCAAGTACATCGACGATCCCGAGATGCCCATGTACCTCGAGCCCGTCACGGGTGACGCACAGTTCGAGAACATCCTGCAGACGCTGGCGAAGGTTGAGCTGTGGAGACGCGTTACGTTCCATACGCTCCTGGAGCAGGAAAGTCAGTCGGGTCTCAGCGGCCGTGACTACCTGATTATCAGCGCATATACCGACAAGGAAATCGACGAAGCCATTGAGCATCTCCGTGAGGCCGGCAACAACGTCGAGGTTCTGACCGTTCCGCATACGGAGGTGGGTGCATGAAGACTTTTCGCAAGCTGATGTTCGACTGGCTCAAATGCGCCATCGAAATCCTCATGCTCTCGCTCATCCTGTGCATGGTTACCGTGCTCACCATCGGTGAGCCGAAGTGCTACATCTGGGTTGCTCTGCTCGTTGTCTACTCTCTGGTGGGTCTTCTGATTCACAGACTGTTCTGGAAAGCGGCTCTGGCAGATTACTTCCTCTGCTTTGTGGTATCCTTCATCATGTCCTTCGTCTTCGGAAAGCTCCTTGGCGGAGGAATCGGCGTGATCGTTGCGATGGGCATTCTGGGTACGCTGGCTGCGGTTCGTGCGCGCATGATCGCGTCCAAGCCGTGGGCCGAGGCCTCCCCGAGCTACATCTACCAGATCATGATGGTCATCAACCTGGTCATTACCCTCATTATCGGCGCCATGCCGGCGCTCGAGCGCTTCCGTCCGATCGCGACCGTGCTGGGTCCGATTATCGTCCTCTCGGGGCTGCTGACCATGAACCAGCTGAATCTGCTGTCCCTGACCGGCCGCCGTGCCAACAAGGGCAGTGCGGGCAAGATGGCGGTTACGAAGGCGATGAGCCTGTACAACAAGCTCCTCATCGTCGGCATCTTCGTCATCATCCTGATTCTGTCGAGCTTCACGGGCGTCATCAACGCACTCAAGAAGCTGGCGAACCTGTTCTACAACTGGCTTTTGAGTCTGAGCCGCTTCTTCGATTCCGGAGACGGTGCGAGAACATCCACCGATGGAACCGACAAAATTGAGATAATCGATGGCATTGAAAGCACCGGCGTCACGAATTTCCAGGAAATCATCATGCGTATCGCGGTTGTCATCGCGATCATCCTGTTTGCGGCCTTCATCATCTTTGTCCTGACCAAGGGCATCAAGAAGCTCCTGCAGTTCCTGAAGAACGTCAAGTTCAAGGGTGACGTTGACGATGAGGGTGCCGACGAGTACGATGACACGCGTGAGAGTCTGGTCGATCTGGCCGATCTCCCGGGACAGTACTTAAAGCGTATGCGTGAATGGCTTGCCGATCAGTTTGAGCGTGAGCCTCCGTGGAGCTCGTGGAAAACCGTCTCCGAGAAGGTACGCGCACTCTATCGCCGTGCCGCCTATCGCGGCATTTCCGGCGGTCTTCCCTATACGGACTGCCTGTCTCCGAAGGATCTGGAGAAGAAGCTTCCCGACTATCTGAAGACCGTGGACAAGAACGCACTCAGCGAGCTCATCGACGACTACGAGATTGTCCGCTACGGCGAGCGTGAGCCGGACGCCGCGGGTGTCGAGGCACTGAACCAGAAAATATGAGAAACAACCTGCTTCAGGGATTGACGCAGGACGCAGACGAGCACATGCATCTGGCGCATGTGCTCGACTGCTGTTCTATGGCGCGTACGCGCGAGATCCCCGCGCATTCCTGCTTCCTCACGCCGCATGAGCGAAGCCTGACGCTGCAGCTTGCGCCGGAGGCCCGGTTTTGCGGAGGCTTCCCGGACGCCGAACGCACGGTCGCGGTATTCCTGCCGGACTGGGCTATGCCCGAGGATGCGGAGAGCTATTCGGAGATTGCCGCCGTGCGCATCGCGCGGCGCGACACCGTACGAGGAGGAGCGCTGACGCACCGGGATTATCTCGGGGCGATTCTCGCACTCGGACTGCAGCGCGACACGGTGGGCGATCTGATGGTGAGGGAGGACGGCTGCGACGCCGTTGTCTCGGAGGCTGCGGCGGCGCTCCTGGAGCGCGAGCTGACCTCCGTGGGACGCATTCCTGTGACGTGCACCCGCATCGGGACGGACGAGCTTGCCCGGGCGGAGCAGGAGTTTGAGGAGCGCCGGGATACGGTTGCCTCTCTGAGACTCGATGCGCTGGTGAGCTCGGGCTTCTCCCTGTCCCGCAGCCGCGCGGCGGAGGCAGTGGAGGCGGGGCTCGTCTTCGTAAACGGCTGTCTCTGCGAAAAATGCGAC
>CAVGLF010000175.1:0-2597 GCA_963630045.1 Butyricicoccaceae bacterium
GTTCTACACCGTAACCAAGAACGAAGGCACCCTCTATCCCGTCACGAACATCATCGATACCTATGTATACAACGCCATGACCAAGCTCAACAACTACGGCATGGCGACGGCCGCCGGCCTGTATCAGTCGGTCATCGGCTGTATCATGCTCATCCTCTCCAACTGGATCGTCTCGAAGATCGAGCCTGAGAACACGCTGTTTTAACTTAGGGTTAGGGAAAGAGAGGTTATTGTCATGGCAAAAGAATCCAAATTCAACCGTTTTAATTCGATTTCCCCGGCCTGGAATGCTGCTCTGTCCATAGTCCTGGGCATTATTGCACTCCTCTCCCTGATGCCGATGGTTCTGGTATTCATCATTTCCATCTCCACGCAGGAATCGCTGTCTGTGAACGGCTATACGTTCTTCCCGTCGGGATACACCCTGGAGGCGTATAAGTACCTGATGAAGACCGGCACGCAGATCTGGAGAGGCTACAGGGTCACGATTGCGTACTCCTTCCTGAATACCTTCCTGTCCCTGATCGTCACCTCCATGTTCGCCTACGTCATCGCGCAGCGCAACTTCAAGGCGCGCAAGGCCATGACGACGTTCACCTTCCTGACGATGATGTTCTCCGGCGGCATGGTGCCGAGCTACATCCTGAACGTCAAATACCTGCATCTCTATGACTCCTTCTGGGTCTATGTCCTGCCCGGTCTCTTCGGCTTCTACAACGCCATCATCCTGCGCACCTTCATCAAGACGACGATTCCGGAGTCTCTGTTTGAGGCGGCGAAGATCGACGGCGCGGGGCACTTCCGCATCTACGTCCAGATCGTCCTGCCGCTGTTCAAGGCGGGTCTTGCGACCATCGGCCTGTTCAAGCTCGTCGGCAACTGGAACGACTGGTTCACCGCGAAGCTGTACATTGAGAACGTCAACCTGATTCCGCTGCAGACGATGCTGACGCGTATCATGGACAACATCCAGTTCATAAAAAACAACACGGCGAACTTCAATGAACAGCAGATCAAGCAGATGCTCAACGATCTGCCGACGGAATCCGCGCGTATGGCCATCACGATCATCACCGTCGCGCCGATCCTCTTCGCCTACCCCTTCTTCCAGCGCTACTTCGTCTCCGGCCTGACCATCGGCTCCGTCAAGGGCTGAGCCGGCCCTTTTTGGAGGACGGGCATTCCCTTCGCATGAGGCTTATGTATCATTCGTATATCAAGCGGCGGCAGACCGTCGTTCGATATAAATTTTAATTGGGAGGATACTCACAATGACCCGCAAGATCATCACCCTTACCCTCGCGCTGGTCATGGTGCTGGGCATTGCCCTGACCGGATGCTCCGGCTCCGGCAACACCAGTACGACTGCCGCCGCCACCACCGCAGCTGCGACCACCGCCGCCGCTGCCGAGACCACCGCCGCTGCAGGCACCGAAGCGCTTGATGCCAAGACTCTTGTCTGGTACAATGCCTCCGATGCGTTCCGTTCCGACAAGCCCGCCCAGAATCTGGAAGTCGCCGACACGCTGAATGCGTATTTCCAGGAAAAGATCAACGTGACCGTTGACTGGAAGTGGGTTGGCTGGAGCGAAGTCGCCGAGAAGGAAGCTGCCGCCGTTCAGGCCGGCCAGCAGAACGACATTCTCTTCACCTCCATCTCTACCTTCCCCTTCGGCGTGTGGCAGAGCCGCGGCGCGTTTGCCGATCTGACCGAGCTGCTCCCGACCTACGCCAGCGAGACCTACAATTCCATCCCCCAGTGGGTGTGGCAGGCTGCCTCCGTCGGCGGCAAGATCTATGCGATGCCGACCTACAAGGATGTCGCCGTCAACCATCCGCTGATTTACAACAAGTCCCTGCTGGTTGAGCTCGGCATGGAAGAAGAGCTGCAGAAGCTCGAGTGGTCCGTCGTTCCGGATCTGGGCGAGTTCTTCTACAAGGTCTACGAAGCCCGCAACGCCGCCCACGCCGACACCGTGGATCTCCCGCTGTTCAAGCTTCCGGACTACTCCTCCGGTAAGACCCTGTCTCCGTACATCCAGGGCGATGAGCTCACCACCGGCGTTTGGACCTCCATCCCCGGCACGACCTCTCTGACCGATGAGAAGTACGGCAACGGCACTGTCGCTGTCAACATCTACACCACCGAGGACTATGTCAACGGCATGCTGTTCAACAAGCAGCTGGTTGACGACGGTGTTTCCCCGTACGACCAGCCCAACTGGGACTCCGAGGGCACCATCCAGAAGTCCGGTTACATGATCGGCTCCATCTCCTGGGGTACCGTTACCGTCGACGAAGACGAGAACCCGAACTACCTGCAGGGTATCGTCCAGCCGAAGACCTCCTTCACCTACACCGGTTATCCGCAGGCCGTCATGCAGGCCATCTCCGCGGATTCCGTCGACCAGGCTCGTTCCATGATGCTCATGAACCTCGTCTTCTCCGACACCTACGTTTCCACCACCCTGCGCTTCGGCGTTGAGGGCAAGGGCTGGAACCGCGTCACCGATGCCAACGGCACCGAGCGCGCGGACTTCACCGGCACCTACAACGAGGTCGGCCGCCGCAATGACGAAGGCTTCTACCTCTGGTAC
>CAVGLF010000176.1:0-2528 GCA_963630045.1 Butyricicoccaceae bacterium
GTATCCCGCCGGGTCGAGGAGGCGCGGGCGCACTTCGGGGACTGCATCGGCGTACACTGCCATGACGACTGCGGCTGCGCGGTCGCCTGCACGCTGGCCGCCGTTGAGGCGGGAGCCGTGCACGTACAGGGCACGCTTCTGGGCTTCGGCGAGCGCTGCGGCAACGCCAATCTCTGCACCGTCATCCCGGATCTGCAGCTCAAGCTCGGATATTCCTGCATCCCCGGGGAGGCGATGGCGGGGCTGACCTATGCGGCGCGGCGCGTGGCCGATGTGGCGAACATCTCGCTGTATAAGAATCTGCCCTACGTCGGCTCCAATGCCTTCTCCCACAAGGCGGGGATGCATGCCGACGGCGTGGCAAAGAGCGCGGATACCTTCGAGCATATCGATCCCGCACTGGTGGGCAACACCCGGCGCTTCGTCACGTCCGAGCTTGCGGGGCGGAATCTGATCCTCCGGAAGCTGCAGGCCGTGGCGCCGGAGCTCACGAAGGACTCGCCCGAAACGCAGGCGGTTCTGGAGGCGATGAAGCTGCGCGAGCAGGCGGGCTATACCTATGAGGCCTCGGACGCAAGCTTCGAGCTGCTGGCGCGCCGCACCATCGGACGGTATAAGAAGCACTTCGACATGGTCTTCTACAAGACCATCGGCGAATATCCCGTGCCCATGGACAATCCCGCCGCCGCCATCGTGAAGGTGCGCGTGGACGGACGGGAGGCGCTGGAGGCGGGGGAGGGAAACGGCCCTGTCAACGCGCTGGACGACGCGCTCAGACGCGCGCTGACGCGCTTTTACCCAAAGCTTGCGGAGTCCTACCTGAGCGACTTCAAGGTGCGCGTATTAAACCCCGAGGCGGCAACCGCCGCGGTCACCCGGGTGCTCATGACATCGACGGACGGGCACAATTCCTGGAGCACCGTCGGCGTGTCCGGAGACATCCTGGAGGCCTGCCGCATGGCGCTCGAGGACGCGCTGGAGTATAAAATGATGCTGGATGAAAAGGAGAGCTAGACCGATATGTATCGCTATGCCAATCGAGGAACCTGCTCCCGCAGTGTGAGCTTTGATATCGTGGACGGACTTGTCCGCAACGTGGAATTTGAAGGCGGCTGCAGCGGCAATACGCAGGGCGTCGCGCGTCTGGTCGAGGGAATGAAGGCCGAGGAGGCCATTGAGCGCATGAAGGGCATCCGCTGCGGCTTCAAGCCGACCTCATGTCCTGATCAGCTGGCGCTCGCCATCGAAAAGGCGCTGCAAGAGGCCAAGTAATCGAAAGTAAGAGGAATGCAGGATGATGAAACTGACCACCGTTCGGGAGCTCTACGCCGCTCCCGCCGAGTACCTGAGTAAGGATGTCCGTCTGGGCGGCTGGATCCGCACCGTGCGCGACTCCAAAAACTTCGGATTTATCGAGCTCAACGACGGCTCGTACTTCAAAAACCTTCAGCTCGTGCTGGATGCCTCCATGGAGGACTACGAGACGGTCATCCATTACAACGTCGGAGCGGCCATCATTGTCGAGGGCACGCTCGTAGAGTCCCCCGGAGCCAAGCAGCCCTTCGAGCTGCGCGTATCCCGCGTCACCCTCGAGGGAGCCTCCGACCCCGGCTACCCGCTGCAGAAGAAGCGCCACAGCGTCGAATTCATGCGTGAGATCGCGCATCTTCGTCCGCGCGCGAATCTCTACAACGCGGCCTTCCGCGTGCGCTCCGAGGCGGCCTTCGCCATCCACAGCTTCTTCCACGGACGGGGCTTCGTCTATGCCCATACGCCCATCATCACCGCCAGCGACTGCGAGGGCGCGGGCGAGATGTTCCGCATCACAACGCTCGACCTGGAAAACGTCCCGCGCACCGAGGACGGAAAGGTCGATTATTCCCAGGATTTCTTCGGAAAATCCGCGAATCTGACCGTTTCCGGCCAGCTCAACGCCGAGACCTTCGCTCAGGCCTACGGACGCACCTACACCTTCGGACCGACCTTCCGCGCCGAAAAGTCCTATACCGCCCGCCACGCGGCCGAGTTCTGGATGGTCGAGCCGGAGATCGCCTTCGCCGACCTCGACGACGACATGCAGCTGGCGGAGGACATGCTCAAGTACATCATCCGTCACGTTCTGGACACCTGCTCCGCGGAGATCGACTTCTTTACGCAGTTTCTGGATCACGAGCTGCGCGGACGGCTCGAGAAGCTGGTCGACTCGACCTTCAAGCGTCTGGACTATACCGACGCCGTTGCCGAGCTTGAAAAGGTGCGCGACAAATTCGAGTACCCGGTCTTCTGGGGCTGCGACCTGCAGTCCGAGCATGAGCGCTATATCACCGAGCAGATCGTCGGCGGCCCGACCTTCCTCATCAACTATCCCAAGGAGATCAAGGCCTTCTACATGCGCCTCAACGACGACGGTAAGACCGTCGCGGCGGCGGATCTCCTCGTCCCGGGCATCGGCGAGATCATCGGCGGCAGCCAGCGCGAGGAGCGTCTGGATGTCCTGTGCCGCCGCATGGCGGAATGCGGTCTGGATG
>CAVGLF010000177.1:0-2475 GCA_963630045.1 Butyricicoccaceae bacterium
CTTATACTATGTCTTATAGATTCGAAACGCTTCAGGTACATGTCGGACAGGAGACGCCCGATCCCGCGACGGATGCGCGTGCCGTGCCGATTTACGCGACGACCTCCTATGTCTTCCGCGATTCCGCTCAGGCAGCGGGACGCTTCGGTCTTACCGAGGGCGGCAACATCTACACCCGGCTCATGAATCCCACCTCCGATGTCTTCGAAAAGCGCATCGCCGCGCTCGAAGGCGGCGCGGGGGCACTGGCTACGGCTTCGGGCTCGGCGGCGATCACCTACGCCATCCAGAACATCGCCGTAGCGGGCGACCATATCGTCTCCTCCGCAAACGTCTACGGCGGCACCTACAATCTCTTCGCGAATACGCTGCGTGAGCAGGGGCTTACGACGACCTTCGTCGATCCATCGGATCCCGAAAACTTCGAGCGCGCCATCCGTCCCGGGACGAAGCTCCTCTATGCCGAGACGCTCGGGAACCCCAACTCCGATTGTATCGATCTGGAGGCCATCGCCGCCGTTGCGCATGCGCACGGCATTCCCTTCATCGTCGACAACACCTTTGCGACACCCTACCTCCTGCGTCCCATCGAGCACGGCGCGGACATCGTCGTCCACTCCGCGACGAAGTTCATCGGCGGTCACGGCACCGTCATGGGCGGCGTAGTCGTGGACTCAGGAAAGTTCGACTGGGCGGCGAATGACAAGTTCCCCGGGCTCTCCCGTCCGAATCCCTCCTATCACGGCATCGTCTTCACCCGTGCCTGCGGCAACCTTGCCTACATCACGAAGCTGCGCACAACGCTCATGCGGGATCAGGGCGCGGTCATCTCGCCCTTCAACTCCTTCCTCCTCCTGCAGGGTCTTGAAACCCTCTCGCTGCGCGTGGAGCGTCATGTCGAAAATGCGCTGAAGGTCGTCGACTATCTTGCGCGTCATCCGCAGGTCGAGCGCGTCAACCATCCCTCGCTTGCCTCCGGCCGCGAGCGTGAGCTCTACGAGCGCTATTTCCCGCACGGCGCGGGCTCCATCTTCACCTTCGACATCCGCGGAACGGCCGAAACCGCGAAGCGCTTCACGGAGAGCCTGCAGCTTTTCTCGCTGCTGGCAAACGTTGCCGACGTCAAGTCCCTCGTCATCCATCCCGCGTCCACGACGCACTCCCAGATGAGCGAGTCCGAGCTTCTTGCGGCGGGTATCCGTCCGACGACGATCCGCCTCTCCATCGGCACCGAGCATATCGATGACATTCTGGAGGATCTGGAGCACGGCTTCGAGGCCGTCCGGTAATCCACTCGCTCTCTTCTGTCCTCTATTTTTTACAACAAAAGGAGATCTGCCGCTATGGCAAAGATTTATACCTCCGCCGATCAGCTCATCGGCCGCACGCCTCTGCTGGAGCTCGTGCATCTTGAAAAGCAGTACAATCTGAGCGCCCGTGTGCTGGCAAAGGTCGAGTACCTCAATCCGGCGGGCTCCGTCAAGGACCGCGTCGCGAAGAAGATGATCGACGATGCGGAGGCTGCGGGCAAGCTCCGTCCCGGCTCCGTCATCATCGAGCCGACCTCCGGCAACACCGGCATCGGGCTCGCCTCCGTTGCGGCGGCACGCGGCTACCGCATCATCATCGTCATGCCGGACAGCATGTCCGTCGAGCGCCGTCAGCTTATGAAGGCGTTCGGTGCCGAGCTTGTCCTCTCCGAAGGCGCGAAGGGCATGAAGGGCGCGATTGAGAAGGCGGACGAGCTTGCCCGCGAGATTCCGGACAGCTTCATCCCCGGGCAGTTCGTCAATCCCTCGAATTCCGCCGCGCATTACGAGACAACAGGCCCCGAAATCTATGAGGACACGGACGGCGAGGTCGACATCTTCGTCGCCGGAGTCGGCACGGGCGGTACGATTACGGGTGTCGGACGCTATCTGAAGGAGCGCCGTCCCTCCGTCCGCATTGTCGCCGTCGAGCCCGCATCCTCTGCCGTTCTCTCGACAGGCAAGGCCGGTGCGCACAAGATTCAGGGCATCGGCGCGGGCTTCGTCCCGGAGGTGCTGGACACCTCGGTCTACGACGAGATCATCCCCGTCACGGATGAGGACGCCTTTGCCACAGGGCGCGCCGTCGGACGTACGGAGGGCATTCTGGTCGGCATCTCCTCCGGCGCCGCCGTATGGGCCGCTCTGGAGCTTGCGAAGCGTCCCGAGAACGCGGGACGGACGATCGTCGTCCTCCTCCCCGATACGGGGGATCGCTACCTCTCGACACCGATGTTTGACTAAATATGGGGAGCTTCCCGCCCCGAGAAAAAGCGCGGCCATACGGCCGCGCTTTTTCTCGGAGTTATAGGTTTTGGGTTCGGGGAGTACCCCGAACCCCCTTTTTTTTACCGGCATCTTTGCCCCTCTTGTGGTCGGGGAGTGCCCCAAGCCCCCTTGTCGGTACGTTTTTGCTCCTTTTTTGGGGTCGGGGTGTGCTCCGAAC
>CAVGLF010000178.1:0-2467 GCA_963630045.1 Butyricicoccaceae bacterium
GTACGAGCGAGAGCAGCATGAGAACGCTGAGTGTCAGGGTGATGATCTTGCGTGTCATGGTTTTGGTGCCTCCTCTTATTTTTTTATTCTCTGTTAGCCCGTGACGGATATTTTTTGAAGAAGGGAGCTTTGCCGGCTCTCACAATGCTAAAAAATACTCACAATCATGAAAGCGAGCCAATTCCCTTTTGAAAAAAGCATCCCCGCGGGACAGGAATCTGGATGGGAAGGTGCGTGCAGCCAAAGGATTCCCCCGCTTTACTTCGGGTGCATGAATCCGGCATCAGCCCTTGACGGAGCCGATGGTCATGCCGCGGATGAAGTACTTCTGGAAGAAGGGGTAGACGCAGAGAATCGGAACGGTCGCGATGACGGTGATCGCCATCTGCGCGCTCTCCGTCGGAAGGCTGGCCAGAATCTGCTGCTCCTCCATCGTTGCGCTCATCTGAGCGTTGTTCTTGATGAAGTTGATGTTGTTCTGGATGCGCTGCAGCATCGTCTGAATCGGGACAAGGTCGGGATTGTCGATGTACAGCAGAGCCGTCGTCCACTCGTTCCACTGACCGACGACGCAGAACAGGCCGATGGTCGCAAGACCCGCCTTGAACAGCGGCAGGACAATCTGGAAGAAGATGCGGAAGTCTCCGGCTCCGTCGATCTTGGCAGCCTCGAAGAGACTGTCCGGGATCGTCGTCTGGATGAAGGTGCGCAGGATGATGACGTTGAACCAGGAAATCGCGGAGGGCAGGACATAGATGAGGAAGTTGTCATAGAGCCCCAGGTAACGGACGTTCACGATGAAGCTCGCGACCATGCCTCCGGAGAAAATCGAGGAGAAGAAGAGGAAGTAGGTGTAGAACTTGCGCGCCGGGAAGGAGCGGTAGGCGATGATGAAGGAATACATCGACATGACCGCAAGCGAGATGACGGGTCCGATGATCGTGCGGGCGATGGTGACCTTATACGACTGCAGAATCTGCCGTCCGCTTCGGAAGAGGTACTGGTAGGTCGAAATCGTAAAGCTTTCGGGGAACAGGCTGTAGCCCCGATGCGTCAGGCTTTCCGGCGTGGAGAAGGACACCACAATGACGAGCAGAACCGGTACGATGAAGACGAAGGTCAGAAGAACCAGAAAGAACGAAATGATGAAGTTTGCTCTGGGAGAAATCTCATTCGGCTTATAGCCCTGTGCCTTATGCTTTGCAAGACGAGCGCGTTCAGCGGCATGACCGTCCATGATTTAGCCTCCTTTATCTGTAAATCCGTATCGTTCGCGTGCTTTTTTTCAGGGAATCAGAACATGGCGTATTCCGGAGAAATTTTCCGGACGACACCGTTGGAGGCGATCATGAGAATGAAGCCCACAACCGACTGATAGAGCGACGTGGCGCTGGACATGCCGTAGTTGACCTGATCCTTCAAGGCACGGTAGATGTAGGTGTCGATGACGTTCGTCACGGAATACAGAGCACCGGAGTCGCGCGGTACGGAGTAGAACAGACCGAAGTCGCCGTAGAAGATGCCGCCGATGGCCTGGATGAGCATGATGGTCAGCATCGGACGGATGAGCGGAATCGTAATGTGGAGCGCCTGCTGGGGACGGTTCGCTCCGTCGATCATCGCGGCCTCATAGTACTCGGGGCTGATGCCTGTGATGGTCGCGAGATAGACGATGGAGGAATATCCGACGTTCTTCCACGCCGAAACTCCGACGAGCACGCCCGGCCAGATGGAGGTTTTCATGTACCAGTTATGCGTCTCGCCGCCGACCTGACGGATGATGGCGTTCACGATACCGTTCGTATCGGACAGGAAGCAGAAGACCAGCATGGAGACCGCCGTCGCGGACAGGAAGTGCGGCATCATGTAGATCGTCTGAATATACTTGGCAAGCTTACCCGATTTGACCTCGTTGAGCACCAGAGCCAGGAAAATCGCAAGCGCTGTGTTCAGCACGATCATCACGGCATTGTAGCAGATGGTGTTGCGCGTGATGATCCAGGCATCCGTTGTCTTGAAAAGAAACTCGAAGTTTTTGAGTCCGATGAACTGGCTGCCGAAGAAGCCCTTCTTGTAGTTGAACTTCTGGAACGCCATGATCATGCCGAACTTCGGCCAGTAGCTGAAGACCAGCAGAGCCACAACGCCCGGCAGACCCATCAAATGGAGCGCCCAGTAGTCGCGAATGTGCTTGCGCAGTTTCCTGAAAAACATCGTATGCCACCTTTCGCCCGAAGCTTTGCCAAAACGAAGCAGCCATGCCCCCCGGACAGAGGGGATGTCAGACTCGAGCCGCACGGAGCTTTCTTTTCCACCCTGCCCCGCGCGTGCTTTTTTAAGAAACACTCGACGGGGGATTTGCAGTTTCAATAATTTCAGAGTGTATGAAAGCCCGGCCTTTGTTCACGCTGTCCGTTTGGTTTAGTTAATAGTACCATAACATTTTCGTGATTGCAATAGCCTTTAT
>CAVGLF010000179.1:0-2460 GCA_963630045.1 Butyricicoccaceae bacterium
AATGTCCGCTGCCCCGGTCATACAAAATCCTATATCCGCCTGTTCTCCCTGATGAACTTCGCCTTCCTCGCAGTTCTCCTCGTCTTCTCAAGCATTCTCGGGTATTAAGCCCTTTTCCTCTCTCCCCCCCCATTTTTCCCCGTTCGGCACATGCCTGTACTCCCTTGACACCGCCGCCCTTCCTGTGGTATAAGTACTGTGAGTGGATTCACTCTACATACGTGGAAAGGCGGCGGTATTTTTTGAAAATTTTCATCGGCGGCGATATCACGCCGACAGCCATCACCTCTCTGTCCTTTGACCGGGGCGATCTTGCGGCGCTTTTCGGCACGATTCCCTCCCTGACGGCGGGCGCTGATGCCTTTATCGCAAATCTCGAGTGCGCTCTTACCGATTCCGACACACCCATCCGCAAATGCGGACCCAATCTGCGCGGACGTCCTGCCTATGCCCGTGTGCTTCGGGATCTCGGCCTCACGGCCGTAGGTCTTGCGAACAACCATACCTTCGACTTCGGCACGCCCGGACTTCTCGATACCATGGCCGCCCTGGATGCCGCAGGACTCCCCTATACGGGCGTCGGACAGGACGAGCAGGACTCAAGACGTCCGCTGATCCTGACGGTCTGCGGGCGGAGAATCGCACTCGTCACGGTCGCGGAGCATGAGTACAGCTATGCCCTTCCGCGCGTGGGAAGCGTCCCCGGACGCATCGGCGTCTGGGGCTTTGATCCCTTCCAGACGATGGAGGACATCACACGCGCAAAGCGCGGCTCGGACTACTGCATCGTGCTCTATCACGGCGGCAAGGAGCAGTGCCGCTACCCCTCGCCCCGTCTGCGCCGTGCCTGTCAGGGAATGGTGCGTGCCGGTGCGGATTTCGTCGTCTGCCAGCATTCGCACTGCATCGGCGTGTATGAGGAGTACTCTGGCTCCGGCATCCTCTACGGAGAGGGAAACTTCAACTTTGTCGAGCATACGGATCATCCTCACTGGAAGCACGGCCTCCTGCTGGAGCTGAACGAGGAATCCGGCCGGCTCGTCCCCACCTTCCACCCGCTGCACGTCACACAGACCGGCGTAACGCTGGACGAGGGCGCCCTGCGGGAGGCTGAGCTCCTCGAGCTTACCCGCCGCAGTCAGCTTCTCGCCGATGACGAGGCCTGGATGCGGGAGTGGCATAGCTTCTGCGAGTCCCTGCGCGGTCAGTACCGCGAGGCCGCAGCCTGCGCCTTCCGCGACAATCCCGGCGAGCACCCTGCGGAGGTCTTTCCCCACTACCTCGACTGCGAGGCTCATACCGACGTCTGGCGCGAGCTCTATCCCACCTGGCATGGCTCCGCTGCGGATGAGCAGGGAAGCTTCTGACTGCCCCTCCCCGCCCGTATGCCCTTTAACCGTGCGCCCGGAGCGTTCAAACAGAGAACCTCTCCGGGCGCATTTTTTCCTTTAGTATCCGATCCGATCCCGATATAGGGCCTGTATTCATCTGTTTTGCTTGACAATTCCGCAAAAACCGAGTATAATGCATGATGTTCGTTTTTTGCACTTGAGAGAAAGGATTCCGTTGCCCATGACCGGTACCCCGCCCCGTCGCCACGCGGCCGCCTGTTCCCTGCTTCTCCTTGCCGCCGTCCTTATTACAGGCGTCGTGTTCCTGACGAAGCATGACAGCCGTGCCGAAGCGGTGCAGCTTGAGACCACACCTGCCAGAGTCGCTGCTTCCGCGGCAGCCGAGCTTCCCGAAACCACCGCGCCTGCCGATTCGCATCTCACGGATGTCCGCATGTCCTGGTCGCCCGACCAGCTCATGACGCTGATTCAGAACGCCGTCGATTCTGCCTCCTCCGATATCACCGTCTCCTCCGTCTCGCTTGAAGCTCCCGACACCGTGACCGTTTCGGGTACGCTGGAGCGCAGCGTACTGGAAGCACTTCTGGAAAGCTCCGACATCGAGGCGCGAAGCACCCTGGAGATGGCGGTCAAGCTCCTGCCCGATGCGATCGACCTCTCCATCGCCTTCACCCTTTCGGTTGAGGACAATCGTCTCACGGTACAGCCCGTGACACTCGAGGCCTCCTCGATCACCCTCCCCGCCTCCGTCGTGCCGGAGCACATGGTCGAGGACATGAATACGGCGATTGCGGACTCGCTCACATCCTCCGGATGCACGCCCGAATCCCTGGAGATTGCGGACAATACCCTGACCCTTGTGGCCTGGATCGACTGACATTCCTCCCGCAAAGCACCGTTTCATTCCTCTGGAATTTTTCGTCCGTATGCAGTAAAAATCCCCGTGACGCATCAAAACGTCACGGGGATTTTCCGCTTCTGCGGGGGGATTTTTCAACAGCCGGCACTTTACAGGAATTTTCGGATGACCACACAGATGCGTCCCTTGCGCGACAGGGCACCCGGAATGAGGATCTCGCATTTTCCCCTGCCCCGCAGGGAGATGCGG
>CAVGLF010000180.1:0-2435 GCA_963630045.1 Butyricicoccaceae bacterium
CGCCGGGGGTCTGATTTTCCTCGGGGGTGATGAGCTCGCCCGGATTCACAGGCTCGATGAGCCATCCGCTGCTGTCGTCCTCCTCCGTATCCTGATCCCCGGCGGGATCGGGCGTCAGGGGACTTGTATGCAGCGTGCACAGGGTGGAGTAGGGGTTGTTGACCGCGCCCTCCGTGAAGGCTGAAGCCTCCCGGTACAGGTAGGCATCATCCGTCATCGTCACGCGCCCCGAGCGGTCAAGCTTCAGCAGGCTGATGGTGACGACGGAGGACTCGGGGCAGTATTCTCCCGCGCGCAGACCGGATTCCGCGCAGAGGGAGGCCGGAACATGCACCTCGCAGATGCCCGTCGGGATGTCATCGACCAGGAAGGTGCCCGTCGCCACGCGGGAGCCGCGCGGGTCGAGCGAGCAGTACTGCGAGGGACGGCATCCGGAGTCCAGACAATACTGCGACTGCACGGTTTCAAGCTGGAAGAAGGGCTCGTAGGCATATCCCTCCTGCACCTTCGTCATGACGCGGCTCCAGATTTCGACGGCGGGGTTCGCGTTCGTCTCCATGTTCAGCTCACGCCCCGTGTCATATCCGTACCAGACGCCCGCCACGAAGTTCGGCGTATATCCGATGAACCAGCGGTCGCAGTCATCGGTGGTCGTGCCGGTCTTGCCGGCGACGGCGATGCCGTCGATGCGCGCCAGAGTGCCCGTGCCGGCCTCGACGACGTTGCGCAGAAGGTTATTCATGTAGTAGGCGGTCGATTCCTTCATGGCGACATGGGAATCAACCTCGCGGTCCAGAATCACGTTGCCCTTGGAGTCCAGGACCTTCGTATAGGTGCGCGGCTCGGAGAAGACGCCGCGGTTGACAAACGTGCCGTACGCCGCCGTCATTTCCAGCACCGTCAGACCGTAGGTCGTGCCGCCCATGGACAGCGGGGAGAGATCCACGTCTGAGTAGACGCGCTCGCCGATGCGCACGGAGCGCACGAGATCGAGCGAGAGGTTGACCGTGCCGAACTCAAAGGCGCGCTCGGGCGTGACGAGCTGCAGCACCTTCATTGCGACGGTGTTCGTGGACAGCTGCAGCGCCTTCTTGACGGTCATGCGTCCCGTGTATCCCGGAGAGGTGTTCTTGGGGTACATCGTCTCCTCGTTGATGGGAGAATCGTCAAAGACGGAGGCGGGTGTGATGAGCCCGTACTCCAGCGCGGGCGCGTAGACGGTCAGAGGCTTGATGGTCGAGCCGGGCGAGCGCTTCGTCATGGTCGCGCGGTTCCAGGCGCGGTTGACGGTCTTCTCTCCCGTGCCGCCTGCCATGGCGAGGACGTCGCCGGTGTAGGGATCCATGATGACCATGGCGGACTGGGGCTGGGTGACATCCGTCGTATGCGGCAGGTTTTCCGTGTCCTGATACACCTCGTCGACGATGGCCTGAATATCCGTATCGATGCAGGCATAGATGGACAGTCCGCCGGAGAAGAGCAGGTTGGAGGCCGTCTTCTCGGAATATCCGTACTCGGACTGGAGATCGGCCAGCACATCGTTGATGACCTGGTCGACATAGTAGCTCTGCTTGGGCTGGGAGTTCGCATCCACGGAGCTGAGGCTCTGCACGGCGAGCTCCTCGGCCATGGCGGCGTCGTACTCGTCCTGCGTGATGTAGTCCTGCTCCAGCATGAGTCCGAGGATCATTTCCTGACGTTTTTTGTTGTTTTCGGGCTTGCGGATGGGGTCATAATAGGTGGGGGAGTTGGTGATGGCGGCGATGGAGGCGCACTCGGCGATGGACAGCTCCGAGGCCGGTTTCCCGAAGTAGGTCTGAGCCGCCGTCTCAATGCCGTAGCAGCCGCGTCCGAAGTAGACGACGTTCAGGTAGAGCTCCAGAATGTCCTCCTTTGTATAGGACTTCTCGAACTCCAGTGCGCGCAGAATCTCCGCGAGCTTTCGCTCGACGGTCACGTCGTCGTCGCCGGTCAGGTTCTTGATAAGCTGCTGCGTGATGGTCGAGCCGCCGCCGAAGTTCGAGCGCAGGGGTACGACCATGTTGATCATGGCACCGATGGTTCTCACCCAGTCCACGCCGTGATGCGTGTAGAAGCGGTTGTCCTCGACGGCGACGACGGCGTGATACATGGCGGGCGGAATGTCCGCGTAGTCAATCCAGACGCGGTTGCTTTCGTCATGGAGCTGCTCCAGCTCCACCTCGAGCCCGGTTTCACTGTCCGTGGCGTAGACGAAGGAGGTGTAGTTGAGCGTCAGATCCGACACGTCGATGCTTTCGATGGCGGGCTTGATATAGCGGTCGATGTACAGGGCGAATACGGTGGTGCAGATGGCGGCCGTCACGATTCCGATCGCGGCAACGGTCAGAAGGATCTTCAGAATCCAGCCCAGCGTTCCGGAAAAGAACCAGCCGATATCGCGAAGCATTTTTTTC
>CAVGLF010000181.1:0-2420 GCA_963630045.1 Butyricicoccaceae bacterium
GGGTAAAGGTGCGGGAGCAAAAAAACCGCTCCCCTTAAGAAAAAAACGCAAAGCGCGGATATTGTCCGGCATTGTGCCGTATGGCGCTTTATTTCGATGAAGTGCCGTAAAAATGAGAGAGAGGATGGACGATTATGGAAAAGATCCGTACCGCAATTATCGGAACCGGCGGCATCAGCAACTGGCACACGAGAGGCTATCAGAAGCTTGAGCAGGTGGAGCTGGCCGCGGTCTGTGATATCGATCTCGAAAAGGCGAAGAAGTATGCCGAAAGGTACGGCGTAGGCGCGGAGCATGTCTATGCGGACTACAACGAGATGCTTGCCAAGGAGCATCTGGACTGCCTGTCCGTGACGACCTGGAATGCGGCGCACGCACCTGCGGCCATTGCCGCGCTGAATGCCGGCTGCCACGTCCTCTGCGAAAAGCCCATGGCCATGAACAGCGAGGAAGCGCGCGCCATGCAGGCGGCTGCCGATAAGAACAACCGCGTCCTGCAGATCGGCTTCGTCCGCCGCTACGGCAAGGATGCCGACGTTGCACGCGACATGATCCGCTCCGGTCAGGTCGGCGAGATCTACTATGCCCAGGCGCACTATCTGCGCCGCCACGGCTTCCCCGGCGGCTGGTTCGGCGATAAGGCCTACTCCGGCGGCGGTCCGCTGATCGACCTCGGCGTTCATGTCATCGACCTGAGCCGTTACCTCATGGGCAATCCGAAGCCGGTTTCCGCGTACGGCGCCGCGTTCCATAAGCTGGGCAACCGCCCCGACGTCAAGCAGGCGGGCGATACGTACCTCTCCACCAGCACGGATTCCCGCTTCAAGTTCACCGTCGAGGATCTGGCCACCGCCATGGTGCGCTTCGAAAACGGCGCGATCCTGACCGTCGAGTGCTCCTTTGACGCCAACATCAAGAACGAATCCGGCGACATCATGCTCCTGGGCACGAAGTCCGGTCTGCAGGTTTCCCCGCAGGTCGAGATGTACACGAGCACCAACGGCTACATGACCAACGTCTCCCTGACCGAGAAGGTCGAATTCGAAATGCCCGCGTTTGAGCGCGAGATTGCGCATTTCATCGACTGCGTCGAGGCCTCGAAGGCCGGTCATCCCATCGAGTGCCGTGCGCCCGGCACGGACGGCATCGTCATCATGCAGATCCTCGATGCCATCTACGAGTCCGCCGCCACGGGTCACGAAGCCATCATCCGCTAAAATAAGTACCTGTATACCCCGGTTTCTTCGGGAAATACGGAACAAAAATGAGCCGCACGCTTCACCTTCGCGAAAAGAGAGGAACGTGCGGCTCTTTTTCACACGAAGCCCGGAGGACGGGAAATAACTGTAAAGCAATTTCCTTGACAGACAACAACCTGCCGCATGCCATGCCGCAATGGTGTAAAGAAAAACACCTTACAGAGAAAAAACGGACGGCGTAGTGTGCGGGGGAGAACAGAGGGAGCAGACATGGAAAAACCTAAGAGGCAGGAGCTTTCGGGACTTTCCGCGGATTTTGTCATCCCCGTGATTTTCGAGAATTTTATCATCCTGATCGTCGGGCTGCTGTTCTACGGCTGCATCAGCACCATCAGCGAGAGCGCCCTGGCGGCGACGGGCATTGCCAACACGGTGATGGCCGTGATTTTCGCGCTTTTTGCGACGATTATCACGGGCGCCTCGGTCGTCGTATCCCATCAGAGCGGCGAGCGGAACTGGAGCGGCGCGGGGGAGACCATCCATGCCACCATCGGGATGAGTCTGTACTCGAGCCTCGTCATGACCGTGGTGCTGATTGCGTTTTCGCATCCGCTGCTGCGTCTGCTGATGCCGACGGCGGAGGATAAGCTCTTTTCGGAGTCGCTTCGGTACTTCCGGGTGCTCATGCTTTCGCTTCCGCTCTATGTGGGGCACTCCGTCATTTCGGGGCTGTGCCGTGCGATGGGCGATACGCAGCGCCCCATGCGCGCGAGCGTCATCATGAACCTGTCGCAGCTTGTGTTCGCGTGGCTCTTCATCCGGGTGCTGCACATGGAGGAGCTGGGCGCGGCGGTGACGTATATCTGCTGCAGGGTGGTCGGTACGGTACTGATGGTCGAGGCGCTGAGGCACAACCGGCACGGGATCGTACTTTCGCCTGCGCGCATGCTGAGGCTTCGGGGCTGCGGCGCGATTGTCGCGAGAGTGGTGCGCATCGGCGCACCCGTGAGCACCGCGAATACCTTCGTCCAGATCGGCTACCTGGCCATCAACGCGATCGCGATCGCCCTGGGCACGTTTGAAAGCGGCGTCTATCAGATTCTGTCGACGGTGAATACACTTGTTGCCTGTCCCCAGGGCATCTGCTCGACGATTGCGCTTCCGCTCGTCGGAAATCTCCTGGGCGCGGGACGCGTGAAGGATGCCAAGCGGTCGGGACTG
>CAVGLF010000182.1:0-2291 GCA_963630045.1 Butyricicoccaceae bacterium
CGATTAAGGAGGGAGAGGGGAAATTACCATGACAAGGCTTTCTGCGGCGATACACGGCAGAACGGATGCGGATACATGGATTTATATCCCGGGAAGGGAGCCGGCGATTCCGGCAATAGATTCCTGCGCCTGCGTCACGGTCGAAGGCTTCAGCTGGTACGCAGACCTTACCCCGTGGCCGGCACCTCCGCTGAAGCGCGGGGGCGAGCCGTTTTCAGGGCAGGCCGAAGCGCTTTTGGCGGAACTGGCGGAGCTTGCAGCCGGGATGGAGAAGGGGTTCTGCGTTCGCCGCCGCTGCATCGCGGGCTGCTCCCTCGCGGGGCTGTTTGCCCTGTGGGCGGTCACGCGGACGGAGCTCTTCGATGCCGCGGCCTCCGTGTCGGGCTCCGTATGGTATGACGGATTCACCGAATATCTGCGTACGGCGCCTATATATGCCGGCCGGGTTTATCTCTCACTCGGAGACCGCGAGGCAAGGGCGCGGAATCCGCGTATGGCACGCGTGGGCGAATGCACGGAGCAGGTCTGCGCCATCCTCGAATCGCGCGGCATCCCGCATCGCTTTGTGTCCGAGCAGGGCGGGCACTTTGACGGAGGAGAGGCACGCATGCTGCGCGCCTGCAGCTTTCTGGCGGAACCGTAAAATAACCCCCCGGGGAAGGATGAGCCTCTCCATACGCTTTCGCACAGGAAAGCGGAGAGAAAACATTCCCCGGGGGCTTTTTTGCTGCGGTCTGCGGGAGGGAGCGGGGGGTTTACTTCTTCGCGTTCTTCTTTGCGTGATCGGGGAAGAAGTGCTCCCGCGTCAGCTTTGCCACGACGCCCGAAAGGGCGAACAGCGCGATGAAGTTCGGGATGGCCATGAGACCGTTGAGGGTATCGGCAATGTCCCACACGACATCAAGGGAGGACACGGCGCCGACGACGATGATGCCGACGAAGATGATCTGATACACGCGGGAGGCTTTCATGCCGAACAGGTACTGAGCGCAGCGGCTTCCGTAGAGCGACCAGCCCAGAACCGTGGTGAAGGCGAAGAGCATGAGCGCCACGGCAACGAACAGCGATGCAAATTTCGCACCGAATACGGTGGCGAAGGCGCTTGCGATAAGCTCGCTGCCGGGCTTGACGCCGAAGCTGATGTCCACGCCCGAGCAGATGATGCACAGTGCCGTCAGGGAGCAGATGACGATGGTATCCGCGAATACCTCAAAGATGCCGTAGAGCCCCTGCTGCACAGGACCTTCGGTATCGGCGGCGGCATGCGCAATGGCGGCGGAGCCCAGACCCGCCTCATTGGAGAAGGCGCTGCGGCGCAGACCCCATACGATGGTTTCCTTTAAGACGATGCCCGTGGCCGCTCCGAACATGGCCTGGGGCGTGAAGGCGGTGCTGAAGATCTTGGCGAAGGCGGGGCCGATGTTCGCCGAATGGGAGAGAATGACGATGAGGGTGAAGAGAATGTAGAGGATGCTCATGATGGGCACGAGCTTTTCCGCCACGGAGCCGATGCGCTTGATGCCGCCGAAGAGGATGAGCGCGATCAGCGCGGCAAGTACGAGGCCGAGAACGAGATTGATCGTGCCGCGTACGGCAACGGCGGAGGGAATAAAGACATCGATGGCATCGTTGATCGATCCGACGATGGAGTTGACCTGGGACATGTTGCCGATGCCGAAGGCGGCGAGTGCGGCGAAGATACAGAAGAGAACTCCGAGCCAGCTCCAGCGCTTCCCCAGACCGTTTTTGATGTAGTACATGGGTCCTCCGACCCAGTCACCCTTTTCATCGCGCTCGCGGAAGCGGATGGAGAGCACGACCTCGGAGTACTTGATGATCATGCCCAGAAGCGCTGCGAGCCAGAGCCAGAGAACGGCTCCGTAGCCGCCCATGGCGATGGCCTGGGAGGTGCCGACGATGTTGCCCGTGCCGACCGTAGCCGCAAGAGCCGTCGTCACAGCCTGCAGAGGCGTCACGGCTCCGTGCCCCGCCTCCTGCTTCTTGAACATTTTTCCGAAGGTGTTCCTCATGCAGTAGCCGAAGCGCGTGAACTGGATGCCGCGGTTGCGAATGGTGAGGTAGAGACCTCCGATGATGGTGCACGGCAGGAAGATGTAGAGCCATGCGACGGTGTTCAGAGTGCCCGTGAAGAAGCTGATAACGGAGCTCATGGACGTTCCTTTTCGGACGGCCGCATTCGTATCTAAACGAGCCGCCCTTCCTTTCTTTTGGTCTGCCCGAGGCATCAGGTTATGCTCCCCGGGCGAAAAAACAATTTTATGTTATCATAT
>CAVGLF010000183.1:0-2250 GCA_963630045.1 Butyricicoccaceae bacterium
AAATTAGGCAATATCAGAACGATTCGTGTCCCCTATCTGATGTCCCTGTACTGCCCGTAGGCAGCGGAGAGCCGGTTGCGCATACGCTTCACGAGTATTTCCGGAGACAGGACCTTGATGCCGTCGGCGTAGCTGAGCAGATCGCGCTCGATTTCGAAGTTCAACACCACCTCCAGCTGGAATACCGCCGAGCCGTCTTCGTTTCTTTCGACAACCATCTGGCTCTTATGAAGCGGCTTCGTCTCGATGTAGGGGACCTGCTCCGGCAGGGCGCGGAAGCGGACCTTGACCGGCTTCGCGTCGGGGTCCTTCGTGACTCCGACCATGTCGTCGAAGTACGTCTTCGGGTCGAAGGAAGGCGCGGAGATGAATCCCGCATTGGCCGGCGCAGCGGCCAATGAGCATATCCTGTCGAGCGCGAGGTTCAGCACCAGACGCGACCCCTGCCGCCTGCCGAAGACGAACCAGCGGTTGCGGAACTCCTTGAGACAGTACGGCGAGAAGATGTATCGCTGCGGGCTCCTCGCCTTGAAGGACTGGTAGATGACGGTAAGCGGCCTTTTCGTCAGGATGGCGTCGTAGAGGACGGGGATGTGGCAGAGTCCGCGCAGACCGTCATTCTTCTCGTAGAAGATCACGGGGTCGCGGGATGATTTGGCCGCGCCGATGTGGTCCTCGAGCCTTCCCACGATGTCCTCCATGCCGGAGAAGGCCGAGAAGGCGCTCAGCTGTTTGAGCACTGCGACGGCTCCCGACATCATATCGAGGTCCTGCGGGGAGATGGGAGTGTCCGTTATGCTGTAGTCCGGATCCTCGTACTCGTAGTATCTGTTCTCGCGGACCACGATAGGCGCGCAGTAACCCAGCTCCTCCGACCGCATCTTCTGGATGTCCAGCTGCACGGTGCGGCGGGAGATGTTGTCCGACTTCCCGGTGAATTCGTACAGGGCGTCAGAGCAGGCCTCGATGAGGTCGTCCAGAGTCCACCTGCGGTAGCGGTTCCTCAAGCACCTGTCTATGGTGCGGTAACGGAGCAATGCGTTCTTGTTGACTGGCATAGATGGAAATATTTCTCAAAATTAGCGAAATTCTCTTTACTACGCAAAAACATTGCGCAGCGCCTCCTTTCCTTTGCGTCAGAAACTTATAAAAGGAGAAAA
The DNA here is from genome assembly GCA_963630045.1 of Butyricicoccaceae bacterium. Classification (GTDB taxonomy): domain Bacteria; phylum Bacillota; class Clostridia; order Oscillospirales; family QAMX01; genus JAAZKA01. Next base: position 1,161 of record CAVGLF010000183.1, read on the forward strand.
GCCATGTACGAAATCGAAATGAACGGAACGCCCGTCAAGATCTGGGCAAGGAGCGTGGACCCGCACGCCTACAAGGAGATATACAATCTCTCGACTCTGCCTTTCGTCTACCATCATCTGGCCTTCATGCCGGATGTGCACGGAGGAATGGGCATGCCTATCGGTGGCGTGCTGGCGACAAAGGACGTAGTCATCCCGAACGCCGTGGGCGTGGACATCGGCTGCGGGATGTGCGCGGTGAAGACCAGCCTCAAAGTGGCCGACATCCCGGAGAGAACGCTCCGCAGAGGCATAATGTCGGGTATCCGCAAGAGGATACCGCTCGGGATGGCGCATCACAAGGAGAGCCAGGACGAGTCGCTCATGCCTCAGGGATACGATATTGATAAACTTACGGTAGTGTCGCGGCAGTATGTCTCCGCGACCCGGCAGATAGGCACTCTCGGAGGCGGTAACCACTTCATCGAGCTTCAGAAAGACGGGGATGGGACTCTCTGGGTGATGCTCCATTCCGGTTCGAGGAACCTCGGGAAGCAGGTGGGAGACCACTATAACCATACGGCGAAGACTCTCAACTCCCGATGGTATTCATGTGTGAATCCCGAAATCCAGATGCACTTCCTGCCGCTCAGGAGCGAGGAGTTCAAGAAATATTGGGACGAGATGAACTACTGCATCGACTTCGCGTTCTGCAACAGAAAGCTGATGATGGACAGAATTCTCGAGGTCATCAAGGACTGCTGCCCGGAGGCGGAGTTCGAGCCGATGATCAACATCGCACACAATTACGCGGCATGGGAGAACCACTTCGGGGAGAACGTCATCATCCACCGCAAGGGAGCCGTGCGCGCCCGGGATGGCGAAATCGGGATTATCCCCGGATCCCAGGGGACGAAGTCCTACATCGTCGAAGGCCTCGGGAACGCTGACTCGTTCACCTCGTCATCACACGGGGCCGGGCGTCTGATGAGCCGCACGGAGGCTGTGAATACCCTTGACCTCGACGCGGAAGTCTCACGGCTGGAGTCCCAGGGCATCATCCACGCCATCCGTGGCAGGAGCGACCTTGAGGAAGCGGCGGGGGCATACA
>CAVGLF010000184.1:0-2237 GCA_963630045.1 Butyricicoccaceae bacterium
ACAAAGAAACTGGCCCGGAGACTGCAAGGGGGCGGGGAGCGCCCCTTGCCAAGTATGAGCCTGCGTCGGGCGATCCTTGAGGTACGAAGTTTTCCCCTAGACCGGGGAAAACTTCGTAAGGATACAGTACGCAAGCCCCGGCGAAGAGAAAATCCAAAGCGCGGAGCGTCCCCTTGAGCCAAGTATGAGGGCTGCGTCGGGCACTTCTTGAGGCACGAAGTTTTCCCCTAGACCGGGGAAAACTTCGTAAGGAAGAAATGCACCTTCGGCGAAGAAAAAACCCAAAGCAACGGGGGTTCGGGGTTCCCCCGGCCAAAAAAGCTCTCCCGTACACAAGGCAGTTCCCCCCCGACAGGGGAAAAATATTCGCGAAAGGCAGTGAAACAAGTGACACCCGAAAGAAAACAGGAGCTTGCGGATTTTGCTTTGCAGATTCGAACCGACTGCATCCGCATGACGAATCACGGACAGTCGGGACATATCGGAAGCATGCTCTCCATGGCGGATCTCGTGGCGTATCTGTACAGCGGAACGGTTCGGATCACGCCGGAAACCGCGGACGCCCCGGAGCGCGACCGCTTCATTCTCTCCAAGGGCCACGCGGGCGCCGCGATCTACTCGGCACTGTGCAGACGGGGCTTCTTCCCCGAGGACTGGCTCATGACCTATTACCGGGACGACGGACATCTGATGGGGCATATCAGCCACCATGTCCCCGGCGTGGAGTTTTCCACGGGATCCCTGGGACACGGGCTGCCCGTCGCCTGCGGCATGGCGCTGGCGGCGAAGACGAAGGGACAGACGCACAGGATCTGGTGTCTGATGTCCGACGGAGACATGAACGAGGGCTCCACCTGGGAGGCCATCATCTTCGCGGCTCAGCAGAAGCTGGAGCATCTGACCGCCATCGTGGACTACAACCGGATCCAGGCGCTGGGCTTTTCGAAGGACATCGCGAATCTCGAGCCGATCGAGCAGAAGCTCCGTGACTTCGGCTGGGCGGCGCGCGTCATCGACGGCCACAGCTTCGAGGAGATCGAGGCGGCCGCGGAGGCACTCCCCTTCGAGGAAGGGAAGCCCTCGATCATCATCGCGAAGACGGTGAAGGCGCGCGGCGTGCCGTGGCTTGAGAACACGGTGAAGTCGCACTACGGATACATTCCGGATGACCGCGTCGAAGACGCGATTGAGGGCTGCCGGGCCCTGCGCGATGCGTGCGTGAAAGGAGCGTAAAAAAGAAAATGCGTTCGATTTTCAATAAGACCCTTCTGGAGATTGCGAAGCATGATCCGAGAATCTACATGATTCTTGCGGACATCGGCTACGGGGAGATCGAGCCCTTCCGCGATGCGTTCCCGGATCGCTACTACAACGTGGGCGTAGCGGAGCAGAACATGACGGGCGTAGCCTGCGGCGTGGCGATGGAGGGCAACATTGCCGTGACGTACTCGATTGCGAATTTCCCGACGCTGCGCTGCCTTGAGCAGATCCGCAACGACGTCTGCTACCACAACGCGAACGTGAAGATCGTCATCATCGGCGGCGGCGTGAGCTACGGCCCTCTGGGCGTGTCTCATCACAGCACGGAGGACATCGCCATCATGCGCGCATTGCCGAACATGGTGGTCTGCGTCCCCTGCGACACCGTGGAAGCGGAGGCGGCGACGCATGCGATGATCGAGCACTCCGGCCCCTTCTACTACCGCTGCGGCTACAAGAACGAGCGGGACATTCACGACGAGCCGATTCACTTCGAGCTGGGACGTGCCATCCGGGTGCGCGACGGGCACGACGCGGCAGTCTTCTTCACGGGGCCGATCGGCTACGAGGCCAAGCGCGCCTGCGAGAAGGTATACCGGGAGCACGGGATTTCGGTGAGGCTGGTGAGCCTGCACACGATCAAGCCGATTGACCGTGCGGAGATTCTGGCGGCGGCGCGGGACATCGGCCGCATCATCACGGTGGAGGAGCACAACCTGTCGGGCGGCATGGGCTCGGCGGTGGCGGAGGTGCTGGCAGACGCGGGAGCGGGCTGCCGCTTCGAGCGCATGGCGCTTCCGGATGTGAATGTATCGCTGGTCGGGTCGCAGGAATGGCTGCGCAGGCAGTACGGTCTGGACGCAGACGCCATCGCAGAGAGAATCGTACAGATTGTCCGCTGAGGTTTTCCCCCGTCCGGGGGAAAACCTCAGCCCGGCACACTCTCCTGCTTTGGGTTTTCTCCATCGCCGAAGCTG
>CAVGLF010000185.1:0-2231 GCA_963630045.1 Butyricicoccaceae bacterium
GTCGATGACCTTGGACTCGCCCGTAGTCAGATAGCGGAGGATCTCCTCGAAGGCCGCCTCATGCGTGGGCAGGGAGACGTCGGTCTTCACGGAGAAGCCGTTGAGGTTGGTATACTTGATGCGGCCGTCCAGGCCGATACGCTCCGTTGCACCCTCGGCCAGGATCGTGTGATCCTCCATGCGGTACAGACGGTACTTCAGAGAAGAGCTTCCGGCATTCAGTACGAATACGTTCATATTGTTCCCCTATTCCGATAAAAATATATGCGGTTCAACCTGTATATTATATGACGCCGCAGCCGCGCGCGTCAATATCCAAATCACACAAAAACCCCGCGGTGCAGGACAGCATAATGGAGAATCCCCCGCGGACAGAGAAAAACGCGTGAAAAAAGGGACGGAAAATCCCCCCCGGGGGGGGGGTCTACTGCACCGAGGAGAGGCAGGCGCGGATGAAGAGAGCTGCCAGAAACTCCGCCGGCATGGCGGTGCAGAGAGCCGCGAGACGGGCGCGCGGCATGTCCGGACGGTCGAGGATGCTTCCGATCCAGCGGGTCAGACGCAGAGGCGTCAGCCCCCCAGCCGCGGCAAGCAGCTCCTCCGCGCGCTGCTCGGGGGAGAAGTCGCCCGTGAAAATGCGCTCCAGCTCCGAAAGCTCCGGGACGGGAGCGGAAAGCCAGGCGCGGCAGGCGGCCTCGCGGAAGGAGGACGCGGTGTAGACCTCGATGGGGGAGAGCCCCAGCGTGCGTCCGGCACTCTCCGCCGCGGCAAGATGGAGATCCGTCACGCGCAGCTCCCTGGGCGTGAAGAGGGAGGGCGTGGTGAGAAAGCTGCGGTAGGTGCCGCGCAGGAAGCGCATGGTGCGTCTGCGCACCAGGTCGTGCAGGCCGACACCCGACTTCGCCGGAGGAAAGAGCTCGTCATACAGGACGTGCATCCGCTCCGTGACGGGCAGGAGCCGCGCCGCCTCGCCCTTCCCGAAGGTATAGAGCCGCCCCTCATACTGACCGAAGGACTTGCAGGTGTCGAGGTAGCCCAGCTCGATGGAGCGGCGGGCGTTCTCCGCATCGAAGTGCAGGATGGATCCAAGGCTCCAGCCGGTCGTGATCATGCGGACGGGCACGGCGCTTTCCGCCCGTCTGCGCAGACCGATGCCGTGTACGTCCACGGCGATGGCGGAGGTCGCTCCGCCGCGCACCGCCAGCTCGACGGGAAGATTGTCGAAGTATCCGCCGTCGATGTAGGCCTCGTGTCCGATCATCTGCTTCTGCATGGCGGGGAAGCAGGCGGCGGAGGCCAGAACATAGTCGAGAAGCTGCCCGTGCTCGATCTCCGAGGCGAAGACGGCATGGGGCTCGAATGCGGGGAGCTGCACCGTGACGAGACCGAAGCGCACATCGGAGGAGCGGATTCTGTCCTCGTCGAGAAGCTCGCGCAGAAGGTTGCGCAGCGGGGTGGAGTCCGCGCCCCCGGAAGCGGCGATCTCGCGGGCAAAGAGGCCGAAGCTCGTGAGCCGTTCGCGCAGCGTGCTCTCATGCGGCACCTCGTCGAGCGAGAGCACCATGTCCGTCGTGATGCTGCTCCAGACATCGACGGCGGTCTGATAGTCGCCCTGCGCGATGATCGCGCCGTTCAGAGCGCCGACACTCGTGCCGGTGACGATGGAGAAGCGGTGATCCATCTCGCGCAGCGCGCGCCATACGCCGATTTCATATGCGCCGCGGGAGCCTCCGCCGCCCAGAACCAAAGCATTCATATAAAGAAAAGCCTCCCTTCCCGTCATTCTGAACGGAGTCCGGAAAGATAGGACGCCGCATGCTCAACCGCTTCCTTCTCGAACGGCTCGCCCGAGTAGCGGTAGTCAAAGCTCTTCGTGAAGCCGCCGATCTCCGTGCGCATCCGCGTCAGGTAGCGCCGCTCGATCTCGGCGGCGGTGCGTGCAAACTCCCCGAGCGAGCGGCGCGGCAGAGCGCGTCCCGCCCGCTCCATCAGCTCGCCGAAGTGCGGCAGGCAGAAGCCCTCCTGCCCGGCGAAGAGCGCGCGGAAGCTTTCCTCGGTGCGCCACATGTCCAGGAGATTCGCATAGTAGCGATCCTGCTCGGAGCGCACCTTCTCGCAGACGAAGCAGCTTTTGCCCGAGGCGGCGACGGCCGAGGCACGGCGGCTGTCGGGGGACTTCGAAAAGGCCTCCACAAGCCCGTCGACATAGGCAAGCCGGCTCTCAATCGTCA
>CAVGLF010000186.1:0-2231 GCA_963630045.1 Butyricicoccaceae bacterium
TCAGATCGGCAAGGTCGGCATGACCGGCGCGGCCACGGGCTACCATCTGCACTTCACCGTGCGCGTCAACGGCTCGCCCGTCAGCCCGAACAGCTATCTGGGCATATAAGCATATGAAAAGGAAATTTTCGATCTGGGCTTTGGTCTCGGCTGTCGTCTTTGCGGCGGCTGCAGCCTTCAGCGTATCGTATCTCATCGTCTGGAACCAATTTTCCGACAGGCTCAGCACCCTGTCCGATCGTGAGGCGGAATACGCGAAGCTTTCGGAGATTGAGGCCTATCTCGACGAGTATTACATTCTGGACGACGTCGACCGCAGCTCTCTGGTCGAAGCGGCGGCGGACGGAATGGTTTCCGCACTCCCCGACGGCTGGTCGTACTACATGACGGCAGAGGAATATGCGGCCTCCGAGGACACGACGTCGGACGACTTCGTCGGCATCGGCGTCACAGCCTACTTCGACGAGGCTGCGGGGCTTCGCATCACGCAGGTCTATACGGACTCCCCCGCGCAGAAGGCCGGGCTTCACTTCTTCGATGTGATCACCCGTGTGGACGGCCGGGATACGCTGGACCTGGGCTCCGATGCCTCCTTCGATGCCGTACGCGGCGAGGAGAATACGGATGTCGTGCTCACGATTTTCCGTGCCTCCACCGGGGAGACGCTGGATATTACCGTGACGCGCGGACGCATCACGGAGCATGAGCTTCAGTCGGAGCTTCTGGACGGCGGGATCGGCTACATCCGCATCTCCGGCTTCTCCGAAAACGTCAACAATCAGTTCCGCGCCGCCGTGGAGAATCTCATCGCGGACGGAGCAACCTCGCTGATCTTCGACGTGCGCTTCAACCCGGGCGGACGGCTCGACGTCCTGACGGATATGCTGGACATGCTGCTCCCCGAAGGCGTTCTGATCCGCTGGGTCGATAAGAACGGCAACGAGGGCTCCATCTCCTCCGATGCGGACTGCATCGACCTGCCCATGGTCGTCCTCGCGCACGAGTACTCCTACAGCGCCGCGGAATTCTTCGCCGCCGTGCTTCAGGAATACGGCGCCGCCGAGGTCGTCGGCATGCAGACCACCGGAAAGTGCTTCGCGCAGTCCAAATTCGTACTCTCCGACGGCTCCGCCATCGCCATCTCGACGCTTCAGTACACGACGCCCTCCGGAAAGAGCCTCGGCGGAGTCGGCATCACGCCGGATTACGAGGTTTCCCTAAGCTACGAGGAAACCGTCCGCTTCGATACGCTCACCTTCGACAGCGACCCCCAGATGCAGAAGGCTCTGGAGCTTCTGCACTGAACGAAAAGCCCCCCTTGCCGCAGCTTATAAAAACGGCTCTTCCCATTTCAGGAAGAGCCGTTTTTTTGCTGCCGCAAGGGGGCAGATGTCTTTTTATGTACGATCGACCGCTGTACGCTCTGCACGCTCAATACAGTAAATATCTTTCCACCCTGTCCGCGAACTGCTCCACTTTTCCCCGGTGCTTTTCAATCAGCGCCTTCGCACCCATTCCTTTACGGAAGGAGTCATCGCCCAGGAGCCTGTCCAGATGGAAGGAGCTCCGATCCTCCGACGAAACAAACTCCAGCCGCTCCGGGTACATCTCACGGATGGTATCAAGGAGGAAGATTCCGGAATCAAAGCCGTTGAAAACGCCGCGGTCCAGGATGTGAAGCTGTACACCGCAGCACAGCTCGCCTGCGTACTTGGAGAAAGTCGGACGGAAGGCGGTGCGGCGATAATGCACTCCGGGCAGATGCAGGCCGTTCATCCTCCGCTCAAGCGCAGCGGCATCGATAAACGGCGCGCCGATCACCTCGAAGGGCTGGGTCGTCCCGCGTCCCTCGGAGACATTCGTGCCTTCGAATATGCACGTGCCAATATAGCACATGTTGGTGCTGAAGGTGGCGCAGTTCGGACTGGGCGCGACCCACGCAAGGTCGGTGTCCGGCAAAAGCATCTCCCGCGACCAGCCGCTCAGCGGGACAACCGTGAGGTCGAGCGTGTCCAGATGCTTAAAATCCCTGATGTACACGGCAAGCTCGCCGATCGTCAGCCCCGTGCGCGTCGGCAGCTCAAAGCTTCCGACAAAGGAGCTGAATTTCATATCCAAAACCGTGCCCTCGCGCTTCACGCCGCCGATGGGGTCGATGCGGTCCAGAACGATAACGGGCTTGCCCGCCGCCGCGCAGGACTCCATCGCGTAGGCCAGGGAATACATGTAGG
>CAVGLF010000187.1:0-2225 GCA_963630045.1 Butyricicoccaceae bacterium
TATGCGCACAGCGCAGCGCATGCGCGGGATAATGCGTGTTGAAAATACAGGTCATGCCCTCACGGGACAGCCGCGTCAGCGTGTCCATAACAAGCAGCTGGTTGCGGAAATCCAGGTTCGACTCGGGCTCGTCCAGGATGAGCACCTGCGGCTCCGCCGCCAGTGCCCGGGCGATGAGCACCATCTGCAGCTCACCGCCGGACAACTCGTCTGAGTGCCTGTTTTTCAGCTTCAGGATGCCGAGCTCCCCCAGTACGCGCTCCATGACCGCATAATCGCGCGCTCCGGGCTGACTGAGGGCGCCGATGCTCCCGCCGCGTCCGAGAAGCACCATCTCTCCCACCGTGCAGGAGAGCCGCGCGGCCTTCGCCTGCGGCACGTACGCAAGATTCTTCCAGAGGGTGCGCGCGGGAATCTCCGCGATGCTGCGGCCGTCGAGCAGGCTTTCCCCCTTCGTCCACCGAAGGAAGCCCATGGCGCAGCGCAGAAGCGTCGTCTTGCCCGCTCCGTTGGGGCCGAGAATGGCGCAGAGCTCCCCGGAATGCACCTCGAAGCTGACGTCCTGCAGGACGGGTGCTTCCTTCTTATAGGCATAGAAGCCGTTTTGTACCGAAAAGGTCACAGCCTCCACCCCCTGCCCCGTCTCATGAGAAGAATGAAGAACGGTGCTCCGAGAATCGCCGTGAGCACGGAAATCGGAATTTCCGCCGCGGTTGCGGTGCGCGCCAGCGTATCGACCAGCACGAGAAAGGACGCGCCGACGGAAATGGATGCGGGTACGAGTGAGAGATGATTCGAGCCGTATTTCATCCGGCAGATATGCGGCACGAGGAGGCCGACCCAGCCGACCTGCCCGCACATCGAGACGCAGGCCGCCGTCATGCCGGTCGCGGCAAGCACCGTCACCGTGCGCAGCGCCCGGATATTCGTCCCTGCGGCGCGCGCTTCGTCGTCCGGCAGCGGCAGCAGATTCATGCGCCAGCGCAGAAGCCACAGCGCCGCCATCCCCGCGAGCACGAGCGGCGCTCCCAGGGCGAGCGTGTCGAAGCCCTTCCCGGAGAGGCTTCCCATGAGCCAGTAGGTGATTGCGGGAAGCTCGGACTCCGTATCGGCGGTGAACTTCACAAGCGAAACCAAAGCCGTGAACAGTGAGCCGATCATGATGCCCGCAAGCACGACCGTATTCGTACCCTCGCGCCCGCGTCCCGCGAGATACGTCAGCGCCACGGCGGCCAGTCCGCACAGGAGCGCCGACGCCTGAACGCCGGCGAGATTCGCACCCAGAAGGATCGCCGCCGCCGCTCCGAAGCTTGCGCCGCTGGCGACACCCAGCGTGTCCGGCGTCGCCAGAGGATTGGCAAACAGGCTCTGGAACGCACAGCCCGACAGCGCCAGTCCCGCACCCGCAAGCATCGCCAGCAGCACGCGCGGAAGCCTCATCGACCACAGGATCTGCGCCGTGCGCGCATTGACCTGCACCCCGCCTCCGAGCCTCTGCACGAAGGCGCGGGCGATGTCGGACAGAGACAGCGGATACCGTCCGACCGCCAGCGCGAAAATTCCCGCCGCCACGGGCAGCAGGATCAGGAAAATCCGATCACGCAGCGCAAGGCTGCCCGGCCTTGACTCACTCATAGAGCTTGCTGGAGCAGGCCGTCTTGGCCGTGACTCCGGGCAGCCGTCCGATCCGCCCGGAAAGCGCGCTCAGGACGTCCTGAGGCGCATCGGCGGCGATGCAGATGACGTTGATGCCGCGCATGCGGTACGGGATTCCCATGCGTCCGATGATATACGCTCCGTACTCATGCAGAATGGCATTCAGTGCCTCCGCGGAGTCCGGATTTTCGACGATGATGCCGATGGTGGCAACTCTGGATGCAGACATTCTATCCTTCCTTTCACGTGCGGGACGAAAAAACGGCGCGGCCTTCGTCTCTCATTTTCTCCTCTCCCGCTCTCTCTTTTTCGTCCGTCCGGAGCCGTGACACTCCTGGGAATTATTAATAAACGGAACAAAATGCGGGGGAGGATAAACAAGCCTGTGACAAAAGCCGCGCCGTGAATTCCAATACTTATTTCTGCGAAAAAAAGCCGCCGTTTCCCCTCTTTTGCGCGGGGGACGGACCTCACAAATCAGGCCGCGTATGCAGCGCATCCCTGCTCTCTGTAAAAAACCGTCCGTCTGAAATCTTTTTGGGGGAACAATGCCCTTTGCCGTCGCAAAA
>CAVGLF010000188.1:0-2213 GCA_963630045.1 Butyricicoccaceae bacterium
GAAGCTGGAGCATAACGACATCCGCTGGATCACTACGGACGAGATTCCGCAGTATGACTTCTGTCCCGCCGATACGGAGATTCTTGATAAGCTGACCCGGGACGCGAAAAAGCCGGAGGCATGAAGAGAGCTTTGACGGCCTGCCCGGGAGGGAAGAGGAGGAAACGCGATGAAGCGGTATCTGAAGGAAACCCCGATGCTCGATTTTTCATGCGGGAGCATACAGCGGCTGATTGAGCGGAGAAAATGGCGTGAACTCAATGAATTTGAGCGTCTGCGCGCAATTTACAACTTCGTTCGGGATGAAATCCTCTTTGGCTACAACACCGACGACGGCATACCCGCCTCAAGAGTATTGAAGGACGGCTGCGGACAGTGCAACACGAAGGGAACGCTGTTCATGGCTCTGCTTCGTGCCTGCGGCATCCCGTGCCGGATTCACGGCTTCACCATCGACAAGAAGTTGCAAAAGGGCGCGATGACGGGGCTGGTGTACAGATCGGCGCCTCAGCACATCTTCCACAGCTGGGTCGAGGTGTATTTTGAAAATACATGGTATGAGCTGGAGGCTTTTATTCTCGACCGTAGGTATCTGGAGAGACTGCAGGCGAAAAATGCGGACTGTACCGGCGCCTTTTGCGGCTACGGCGTGGCGGTTGCGGACTTCCGGCATCCCGTGATCGATTTTGACAGGAATCATACCTATATTCAGAGCGAGGGCATCACCGAAGACTTCGGCGTGTACGATTCGCCGGACGAGCTGCTTCGTGAGCATCATCAGCAGATGTCGGCATTCAAGGCATTTCTGTACAGGAATGTCGGGCGGCATCTGATGAACCGCAATGTGCGGAAAATCAGAGAGGGATAAAAAGAAAAAGGACGCTTCGGGATACCCGGGGTTTTGACGTTTGCGGGGAGGGCAATGTATGACGCGTAAAGAGCTGGAGGCCTTCATCGCGGAGACGTACGGCGCAGAGGCGGATTATCCGTGGACCGATGCTCCGAATTACGCGGTCTTCCGTCACGGAGGCAATCGGAAATGGTTTGCCGTGATCATGGACATTCCGGGAAGCCGTCTGGGACGGCAGAGCCAGGAGATGCTGGATGTGGTCAACCTCAAATGTGACCCCATCCTGATCGGCGCGCTCTGCTGCGAGCCGGGCTTTTTCCCGGCGTATCACATGAACAAGGAGCACTGGATCACCGCGGCTCTGGACGCAAGCGCCGCAGACGACAGAATCAGAATGCTCGTCGATATGAGCTACGACCTCACGGCGCCCCGGATCCGCGCACCGCGGCAGGGCGGCGCCGGGGGGAGCATGAAGGACTGATGCATAACGGGTGAGGAGGCGCAGCATGAACAACACAGGCCGCTTTGACGGCAAGGCGGAGATTTATTCGAAGGCACGACCGGGCTACCCGGGGGAGCTGTTCGATTTTCTGGGTACGCTTCTTCCCGAAGGCGCTGTCGTTGCGGACGTCGGCTCGGGAACGGGAATTTTCACGGAGCTTCTCCTGATGAGGGGCTGCAGCGTCCGTGCCGTCGAGCCGAACGCGGATATGCGCCGAATGGCGGAGGAAAGGCTTGGCGGAGCGCCGGGATTTGTCTCCGTGAACGGGACGGACAGCCATACTACGCTTGAGGACGGGAGTGTGGACTGCGTTGTCGCGGCACAGGCGTTTCACTGGTTCGACGCCGAGGGCTTCAAAAGGGAATGCCGGCGCATTCTGAAGCCGCGCGGATATGTCGTCATCGTATACAACACCCGCGACGGGAATGCCGAATGCAGTCGGAAGCTGGCCGAAATCCACCGCAGATACTGCCCTGAGTTCCGGGGCTTTTCCGGGGGAATGAATGCGGAGAAAATCCGGGAATTCTTCGAAGGTGAGTGCGAGGTCTTCCAAACGGACAACAGCCGGGTCTGCGACCGCGGCAGCTTCGTGAATCGCGCGCTGTCCTCGTCCTACTCCCTGAGCGAGAGCGACGGGAGGTATGCTGAGTACGTTTCGGAGCTTCACCGGCTGTTTGACGAATTGTCCGACGGAGGCACGCTGACCGTGCCCGTGTATACGACGGCCTATTCTGGACGCGTGTGAAATCCTCCTCCCCCCCTTTTTTGGGGGGCAATGTCAGAGCAAAAAAAAGAGCCCGCTGCCCTTTGTGTGTACGAAATGTACTAAAAAGGGCAGGCGGGCTTTTTTTCTCAAATTAA
>CAVGLF010000189.1:0-2199 GCA_963630045.1 Butyricicoccaceae bacterium
AAGCGGCGCACGGCACCGTGACGCGGCACTATTACAAGTACCTGCGCGGCGAGCCGACCTCGACGAACCCCATCGCAACGATCTGGGCGTGGGCAGGTGCTCTGCGCAAGCGCGGCGAGCTGGACGGCACGCCGGAGCTTTCGGACTTTGCGGACGGGCTGTGCCGCGCCTCCATCGCGACCATTCAGGACGGCATCATGACGGGCGATCTTGCTGCGATGTCGACGCTGGAAAACCGCCGCGCCGTCGGTACGGAGGCCTTCCTCGACGCGATCGCACAGCATCTGAACTGATGCGGCAAGGGCGTTTTTTACGTCCGGGATCAAAAAAAGGCTCATTCGGAGCAATTTCCGTTTATTCATATTTTGCGGGAAAAGAAGTTATCTTTTCAAATCAGAAAGGGAGCAGTTACCATGGCTAAAATCAAGGTAGGCATCATCGGCTGCGGCACCATCGCCAATGATGCGCACATCCCGTCGTACATGAAGAACTCCGACGTGGAGATCAAGTATTTCTGCGACATCATTCCCGAGCGTGCGCAGGCTGCCGTCGAAAAGTACGGCTGCGGCACTCCGGTCGAGGATTATCATGTTGTACTGGCGGATCCGGAGATCGACGCGATTTCCGTCTGCACGCCGAACGTCTGGCACTCCATCATCTCCATCGATGCGATGAGAGCCGGCAAGAACGTACTCTGCGAGAAGCCCGCCGCGCGCATCTACTCCGAGGCTCTTGAGATGCAGAAGGTTCAGCATGAGACCGGCAAGATCCTGAACATCGGCGTTGTCAACCGCTTCAACGACGGCGTCAACCGCATCAAGGAATACGTCGATTCCGGCAAGCTGGGCGAGGTCTATCATGTCTACGCCTCCTTCCGTGCCGATCGTTCCATCCCCGGCCTGGGCGGCCCCTTCACCACGAAGGCCATCTCCGGCGGCGGCGCTCTGATCGACTGGGGCGTCCATTATCTGGACATCGTCATGTACTGCTGCGGAGATCCGGAGCCCATCACCGCGTCGGGCGAGACCTTCTGCAAGCTGGGCGTTGACATGCCCAACTACGTCTACACCTACATGTGGGCGGCGAAGACCAAGGACTTAAACGGCACCTACGATGTCGAGGATTCCGTCACGGGTATCGTCCGCACGCAGCGCGAGGACGGCTCCAAGGGCCCCGTCATCACACTGCACGGCGCCTGGGCGCAGAACATCGGTCCGAGAGACTCCTACATCGACTTCATGGGCACGAAGGGCGGCATCCGCCTGCAGTACGGCGCGGAGTTCACCGTCTACACCGTTGAGAACGGCGCTCTGATTTCCTATACGCCCGACTTCAAGTCCCGTCCGCACTTCGAAAACGAGATCAACGCCTTCGTCGCGAACGTTCAGGCGGAGAAGGCCGGCTCCTGGGAGAAGCTGCCGTCCCATATCGACTACGCCGTCAAGACGTCGAAGATCATGCAGGGCATCTACGATTCCTCCGACGCCGGACACGAAATCACCTTCTAAAGATTTCCCGATTATAAAAAATGGAGCCTTTTTTCCCCCCCGGAGGGGAAAGAGGCTCCGTTTTTTTATATGCTCCTTTTTCTCCCCGGGGGGGCATGCGGCAGCTTCAAAAGCAAAAAAAGGATCGGCATCATTGATTTCTTCAAAACGGACAGCCCGAAGCCGTCAAAAGGACGAGACCGTCAGCGTCAACGTCTTGAGCGGGAGTGCTTCGAAAATGAAAAACAGCGGGAGCCCGGGGGCTTTTTTAAACCCTCGGGCTCCCACTTTTTTATTTTGGTGATCCATCGGAGATTCGAACTCCGGACACCCTGCTTAAAAGGCAGGTGCTCTGCCGACTGAGCTAATGGATCATACGATAAACTGCCTCGGCAAAAAGAATCTGCAGGAGGGCTTTTTGGGGGGAAGGAATGATGGCAGGGATGGCAGGATTTGAACCTACGCATGCCAGAGTCAAAGTCTGGTGCCTTTACCAACTTGGCTACATCCCCGCATGGCGCCCTGACGGGGGAGCTCCTGCCTTTTTAGGGGCAAGGAATTATGCAAGGCCGAGACTGAAGTAAATCCGTCCCGGCCCTTTTGCATGGGGTGGATGATGGGGCTTGAACCCACGACCTCCAGAGCCACAATCTGGCGCTCTAGCCAACTGAACTACATCCACCATATATGGCGCGCCTGAAGGGACTCGAAC
>CAVGLF010000190.1:0-2154 GCA_963630045.1 Butyricicoccaceae bacterium
CCGCACCATAATCATCCGGACACCTTCGAAAATCACAGCGATTTTCGAAGGTGTCCGGTTTTTTCATTGCGCCCGGAAATCTTCACGGTATTCCATGCCCCGGCAAAAGCGCCTCAGAGGCGCGGGGGCAGGACGGCGGGGGGCAAGCCTCTTTCTTTTTTATATGCGGGGAGATCCCCCGCAAAAGTGATTTTTCGTCCGTCTGCCCGACGGCTTTTTTCTCTTGCGTTCCGGCGATTTTCGTGGTATAACGATAATCAAAGTCCATCGTGATTGCCGGTTTCCTGATCGAAGGGGGCTGCGGCTCCGTTTTAATCATGCGGGCATCTCACTCCGCGGATTTTTTAAAGGTGTCCGGCTTCACTGCACAATCAGCGCAACTCTTTTTTTCGCGCACAGCTCCGGACGGCCCCCGTTCATATGTACAGGCCGTGCGTCCCGGAATCGGGATGCGCATACGTGCGGCTTGCGTCTTCACAGGCGGAAGCCGATTCAAGGGAGGTTTTGATTTTTCGTGATATTCAACGATCTGGACCGCATCGTCTTCGCGGGTGACTCCGTCACCGATATGGGAAGCGCCAACCCCGTCGGAGAGGGACTCTTTGACAACCTCGGCCACAGCTATGTACGCGTCATCGAGAATCTGCTCGCAGCGCTCTATCCGGAGGTGCGTCTGCGCATCACGAACTCCGGCATTTCGGGCAACACCAGCCGCGACCTGCTCGCCCGCTGGGAGCGCGACGTGCGCGCGCTGAATCCGCAGTGGGTCAGCATCTGCATCGGCATCAACGATGTCTGGCGGCAGTTCGACAGCCCCGCCATGCCGGATCAGATGGTGTCTCCCGACGAATACCGCGAAAATGTCCGCCGGATGATCCTCACGGAGAAGCCCCATGTCCGCGGCATCTTCCTCATGACGCCCTACTATATGGAGCCCAACGCCTCCGACTTCATGCGTGCGAGAATGGACGAGTACGGCGCAGTCTGCCGCGAGCTTGCGGAGGAATACGGCTGTATGCTGATCGATCTGCAGGCCATGTTCAGCCGCTACTGCTCCGTGCGGCATTCGTCCTACCTTGCGTGGGACCGCGTGCATCCGAATCAGGTCGGCGCAACGCTCATCGCGCTGGAATGGCTGAAGCCGTGCGGACTGGAGCGTCTGCACATTGAGGAAGGCAAATAATACATTCATGCGGCAAGAGACTCGTTCCCCTGCCGCATTATTATAAGCATCACTATATAAAGGAGGATTCTTCATGGAACTGAATGTCATGTCCTACAACATCGCCTCCGGCCACGATTTCCGCGGCTTTCGCGAGGGGATTCCCTATCCCCAGCACGTTGATGCATCCCTGGCCGCAGAGGTCATGAAGAAGTACGCGCCCGACATCATCGGTGTAAACGAGGTGCGCGGCGAAGGACCTGATCCCGACTACGCCGAGCAGACCCGGATCATGGCCGATGTGCTGGGATACCACAGCTTCTTCGGCCCCGCCATCCACTTCCCCGGAGGCCCCTACGGCAATGCGCTTCTCTCCCGCTTTCCCATCCTCCGTGCGGAAATCGTCATGATTCCCGACCCCGCGGATCACACAGGCGACAAACCCGGTGACTATTACGAAACGCGCGACATCATCCGTGCCGAGCTGGATGTACCCGGCGGACTCACGGTCTTCGTCTCCCACTTCGGCCTCGCGAATTCCGAAAAGCGCAGCGCTGTCGCCACGCTTCTGCAGGAGCTCGGGCACACCTCCGGGCGCGTGCTCTTCATGGGCGACTTGAACATGACGCGTGACAACCCGATTCTCGCACCCGTCTTCTCCGCGCTGCATGATACGGCGGAGGACGCGGCAGAAAGTCTCCTGACGTGGTCGTCCTACGCTCCGGAGCGCAAGATCGACTACATCTTCACCTCCCATGGCATCCGCTGCGCGCGGCTCCAGGCGCCCCCGGAGACGGTCTCCGACCACCGTCCCCTTCTGGCGTCTCTCGAGCTCTGATTATTTTTCCCGTGGGTTCGGGGGATTGTCCCCCGAACCCACTTTTGCTTTGGGTTTTCTCTTCGCCGAAGGTGCGTTTCTTCCTGCGAAGTTTTCCTGCTATAGGAAAACTTCGGTGCCTCAAGAAGTGCCCGACGCAGCCTCATACTTGGCA
>CAVGLF010000191.1:0-2099 GCA_963630045.1 Butyricicoccaceae bacterium
CCTCGCTGGAGCTCTTTCTGGGTCTCTATCAGCCCATGACGGCCGGAATCGCCGCCATGGACATGAGCGTCATCCTTCCGATGCTCGCGGGTGTCGCGGCGTGCGTCCTGCCCTTTGCCAGACTGGTCGAGCGCCTTTTCAGGAAGCACTACGCCGTCTCGTTCTATGCCGTCGTGGGCTTTGTCACGGCCTCCACCATCGCCATCCTGCCCCACTCCTTTTCCGGCGCGGGCGAGGTTCTGTCGGCTCTTGCGGCGGCAGCCGTGGGATTCGTCCTGGCCCTGGGCTGCGACCGTCTCGGACAGAAGGCCGGGGTGGACTCGTAACGCGGCATTTTTATGCGGGCAGGCGAAGCCTTTCCGCAGGATCGAAGAACTTTCTCCCCCCTAAATATTCCGTAAGGAGGCTTTTTCCCCATGCTATTTCATGCCTACAGCGATCTTGAATGGCTTTATCCCGATACGCCCTTTGAAGCCTGCTCCGAGCCCTGTGATGCGGATGCGGCGCGCGGCGGCACGGCAGGCATCCAGCTTCTGACGGATGCCGTGCTCGAGTCCTCCACCCCCGTGCACTACAGCTTCGATGCGCCCTCCGCCATATCCTGCAATCTGTATCAGCTCCTGCCCACCCATGTTGAGGCCAACAGCGGACGCGATGCCTTTACCGCCGAAAGCTATGAGGATGTCCAAGACTTCGTCACGCGCCGGGCTCCCTTCGATGTCTACGACATCACAAGGCCGCTTGACGACGGCAAGCTGCGTCCGGGAAAGCTCGCGTTCTACCTGCGTCTCTTTGCCGATTCATCCGTCCTTCCGGGGGATTACCTCTGCGTGCTGACGCTGACCGCCGGAACGCATCAGCTCTCCTTCCCGCTCACGCTGCATGTCCATGCCTGCGTCATTCCCCCGCTGTCCGAGACGAAATTCGGCATGGTCGACTGGCTTTCTCTGGACGACATTGCGCAGATGCACCGCGTTTCCCGTCCGGGGGACGCGTTCTGGGAGCTTGTCGGACGCTATCTGGATGCTCAGCTCGACCTGCGCATCAACCATCTGATGCTGCCCGGAGGCCGTCCCGTACGCGATGTGGAGGGAACGATCGTCGATTTCGACTTTTCCGACTGCGAGCGTCTGGGCGAGATGGCGCTGGAGCGCGGCTTCTCGTACATCTACGGAGGCTTCGTCGCGCACTGGTCGGAGTGGGATAACCCCTATCTGCACGTCCTGTGGGATGACGCCACGGATGTCACGGGCTTTGAGGGCTACCGCGAGCTGTCGCTGTACTTTAAAAAGCTGTGGCAGATTGTGAAGACGCACGGCTGGGAGAGCCGCTGGATGCAGTGCCTGGTAGACGAGCCGCAGTTTGCCTCCTCGGAAAACTACCGCACGCTGGCCGGCATCTGCCGCCGTCACATGCCCGGCGTACGCATTCACGACCCGGTCGAATCCACGGAGCTGGGCGGCGCCGTCGACATCTGGTGCGTCAAGCAGGCGCTCTATGAGAAGCGCTGCTCCGACTTCCGCGCGCTTCAGGATCTGGGCGAGGAGATGTGGGTCTATACCTGCGGCTTCCCCGCGGGCTGCACGATGAACCGCTCCACCGACCTGCCGCTCGCAGCGACCCGCCTTCCCTTCTGGATGTGCGCAAAGTACGGCTTTACGGGCTTCCTGCACTGGGGCTACAACGCCTACTCCGGCCGCGATCCCTTCCTGTATAACTGCTACGGGCGGGGTCAGGGCCGCGCTCTGCCGCCCGGAGACGGCTTCATCGTCTATCCCGGCGACGACGGCACCGTCTGGAACAGCCTCCGCGCCCAGCATCAGCGCTCGGGTGCCGAGGACTATGAGGTGCTCATGCAGCTGCCCCGCGAGGAGCGCATGAGCTTCATCGACCGCGCCTGCCGCAGCTTCGACGACTACGAGACGGATCCCGCGCTCCTGTCCTCCCTGCGCCGCGAGCTGCTCCGCGCCTTTTAAAGGCTTGTTTTCTCCCCTGTCGGGGCATCCCCGGGGTACCGTATCTCCCCCCAGGTTTTTTGCGCCGCAAAAGTCTCCTTCCTCCCCTTCCGGGGGATGATATAAAAGGCATCGGAGCCCGTG
>CAVGLF010000192.1:0-2092 GCA_963630045.1 Butyricicoccaceae bacterium
CTCCCGCAGCGCCCCAAAATCGCGCGCTCCGCATTTTTTCCCAGGCCATGCGCTTTTCCCACGGATTTATCAAGTCCTGTATGCTTTTTTTCGGGCGACGGCGGCGCACCGATATGCGCCTGGCTGCTTAATACCGCACCGCTGTATCTTTTGTTTACATAATCCGTTTACAGGCGGCAGGATCCGGATAACCGCCGTTTTGCTTCAAGGACGCAAAAAACAAGACCCCGGCAGTAAAAACTGTCGGGGTCTCGCATTTCGTATTTTTGCGCTTTGCCGCTCACTCATCGGGGCGGCTTTGATTTAGTACCGCGGGCTGATTTTTACTTAGCCGTTGGTCGCGCGCCACGCCTCGAGCTGGCCGGAGAAGTTCTCCAGGATGCGGTCGACGCCGTTGGCATGCAGCTTCTCAAGGAACTCGCCGGTCATGCTCTCGAGCTCTTCGTCAGAGTAGTAGGAGCAGTACAGCATGGAGAAGTTGAGGTACTCGTTGATGACGTTCGCAACAGCGCTCAGCTCATCGCCGACTTCAGTGCCGTCGCAGGAGAATCCGAGGTTCTTGGACAGGGTGGCGGTCTCGTTCAGAGTCTTCAGAGCATCGCCGAAGGACGGATCGGTGTCGTTGGGCAGAACGGAATTGGTGATGTCGCCCAGCTGGACGCCGTACCAGTACTGGATGCCGAGCTCAATGCCCAGGGTGCCATCCAGACGGCCGTCATCCTGCATGACCCAATGGGTGCCTTCAAGACCGAAGCGGAGGTTGGTGCCGATGTACTTATCGTTATCCAGGATTTCCATCAGCTGGACGCACGCCACCGGATACTGGGTGTCGACGTAGACGGAGTTGATGCAGGACTGGACATAGTCGGTGTACATCTGCGGATGGCTCTGGGACTGGATGCCGACGACGAAGTCGTTGTCACCCTGCGGGGCAAACAGGTAGCCGATACCGTAGTTGAAGATCTGCTTGCCTTCCTTCCAGTAGACGCCTTCGCTGTCGTACTCTTCGGAGAGGTCAGGATAGATGCGGTCACGGGTCATCTGCGCAAAGCGCTTGATGTGGGCCATGAATTCGGGAGTATCGTACATGATGAACATGTCGCCGGGGGCGTAGCCCTCGAAGTACTCCATGCCTTCGAACTGGGAGACAACGGCGGAACGCCAGGAGACGTAGGTCTCAACGTTGAAGCAGTAATGGATGTGTCTGTACTCTTCGGAGGTGGCGATGTCATACAGCTCGGGCATATTGGCATCGGTCCACTCACGGACGGCGTACATGGTCTCGTCGAGATCATAGATGCAGTCCCACTCGGGGATCTCAACGCCGGAAGCCTCGATGACTTCGGTGTTGTAGAGCAGCGCGTTGTTCTGAGCCAGATCCTTGAAGCCCGGCAGGCCGACGAGGACTCCGTCGAAGGTAACAGCGCCGAGGTAATTCTTGATCTTCTCATACTTGCGGGGGCAGTACTGGACATAGTCCGTCAGATCGAGGAACAGGCCGTCCTTGACGTACTGCTTGAGGTTGTTGCCCGAACCGGTCTGAATGAGGTCCGGAACCTGGCCGATGGACATGAGGGTGGTCATCTTGTCGCTGTATTCGCCGGCGCTGATGAGCTGCAGATCTGCCTCGAGGTTGTAGACAGTCAGCAGGTACTCTTCCATCTTTTCCCAAACGCGTTCACGCTCTTCGCCGGGTCCAATGGTCTGGAACCAGGAGATCTGAGCGCCTTCGCAGTCGATGCCGAGGTCTTCGACTTCGATGGATCCGGTATCCCACTTGCCGGCATTGGAGACGGCGGCGCCGGCGGCGGTAGTCGCCTCAGCGGCAGCAGCGGTGGTCTCAGCTGCAGCAGCGGTGGTCTCAGCCGCAGCAGCGGTGGTCTCAGCCGCAGCAGCGGTGGTTGCAGCAGCCGTGGTGGATTCGCTCGTGTTGCCGGAGCAGCCGGTCAGGGCGATACCCAGCACCATAACGATTGCGAGGGTGAGGGTGATGATCTTGCGTGTCATCATGGAATCCTCCATTTTTTATTTTCCTGATCCCTTCGGACTTCATCCGCCCGGCGTACCGTGCGCTCATCCCTTCTCTCGAAAG
>CAVGLF010000193.1:0-2060 GCA_963630045.1 Butyricicoccaceae bacterium
ATATTGATAAAGCTATTCCTATGCGTTCGCAAACGGGGCGTTCGTCGGAGGACTTTCGTGCCGTCCCTGCGTGAATATAGCATGATAGAGGTGAAAATAATGAAGGAGAACATCCACCCGAAGTACCAGAAGTGCACCGTTCGGTGTGCCTGCGGTGCGACCTTCGAGACCCGCTCTACCAAGCCGGAGCTGCGCGTTGATATCTGCTCGAAGTGCCATCCGTTCTTCACCGGCAAGCAGAAGCTGGTTGATACCGGCGGCCGTGTCGATCGCTTCAACAAGAAGTTCGGTCTGAGCAAGTAAGACCCCTTTTTCGCATTCGGTTCTCAAAGAGTAAGGAATCCTGTCCGCATTTATACTAAAGATGGGATACGACCTGGAAAAAACCTGCCGTCTTTTTTAAAAAACGGCAGGTTTTTATTTTAAGAAAAGCTGCCCGTCCGGGGAGCACGGCTTATTTTCCCTCCCTTTTTTTCTTCGGAAGGGGAATGGGGGACTTTTTTTCATCCCCCCCGGGGGGACTTCAGGGATCACTTCAAAGGAGGATTGCCGCAGCGCATGAAAACCACTGCACCCCATATCGATGAGCTCAATGAGCGCGCCATTCTCGCGGGCGTTCACTCCCGCGTCTTCACGCCCGAGGAGGACGCGACGTGGGACACGCTGGACGAGCTGGAGGAGCTTTTGAAGACGGCGGGCGGCGTCTGCACCGCAAAGGTGCTGCAGGAGCGCCCCTCGCCCGACCCGCGCTCTCTGATGGGCGAGGGGAAGCTTGCCGAGATCCGGGAGCTTGCGCAGGCGAATGACGCGACGCTCCTGGTCTTCGACAACGAACTGTCTCCGTCCCAGTTCAAGGCCATAGAGGACGACACGGGACTGCGCGTGATGGACCGCGCGGGACTGATTCTCGATATTTTCGCATCCCGCGCCCGCACGGCGGAGGGCAAGCTGCAGGTCGAGCTGGCGCAGTACCGCTACCTGCTCCCGCGGCTCGAGGGACTGGGCAACGTGCTCTCCAGACTCGGAGGCGGCATCGGAACGCGCGGCCCCGGCGAGTCGAAGCTGGAGTCCGACAGACGGCACATCCGCGCCCGCATCACGAGGCTGGAGCGGCAGATCGACGAGCTGGGACGCGTGCGCAGCGTCGGACGGCATCGCCGGGCCTCGACAGAGACTCCCGTTGCGGCGCTGGTGGGCTATACGAACGCCGGAAAGTCGACGCTTCTGAATGCGCTCACAGGCTCGGACATTCACACGGGAAACAGGCTCTTTGACACGCTGGATACGACGCTTCGCCGCTTCCCCGTGAACGACACCTTCGAGATTCTCCTGTCCGACACAGTCGGCTTCATTCACAAGCTGCCGCATACGCTGATTGACGCCTTCCGCGCAACGCTGGAGGAGCTGGAGTACGCCGATCTGCTGCTGCACGTCATCGATCTGTCGAATCCGCACTGGGCGGATCAGGCGGCGGTCGTGGAGGATCTCATCCGGAGGCTGAAGCTCGAGCAGGCACCCGTGCTGCAGGTCTTCAACAAGGCGGATCTTGTGGAGGCGGAGCTGCTGCCGCACGGCGCGGACTGCGTCGTTGTGTCGGCTGCGACGGGCGAGGGACTCGACGAGCTTCGCGCGGCGGTCGCGCGTCTTCTCGACCCCGGACATCACAGGCTCGATCTGCGCCTTCCCTACAGCGAGGCGGGCCGGCTCGACATTCTCTACCGCGACGCGAAGGTGGAAAAGGTCGAGTACACCGACGACTGCATTCTCGTCACAGCCGTCTGCGACTCACGGCTCTGCGGCTGGATTCGGGACTTCATCGTCCGCGCGGGCTTCCCGGACAGCATCTAGGGATGACCTGCGCCGGAAGGGGAACATCACGTCAGGAGGGGACACATGGCCACAGAAACCTATCTCGTTCCGTATACGTCCTCGGAGATTGAGTTCATCGAGCGCAAATCGCGCTTCATCGGCAATGTCTTCCTTGTCTCAGACGAGGAGGAGGCTCAGGCGCGGATTGCCGAGGTCGCGCAGAGGCATCAGAGAGCCACGCACGGCGTCTA
>CAVGLF010000194.1:0-2054 GCA_963630045.1 Butyricicoccaceae bacterium
AGGATCCGACCCGCACGGCCGTCCTTGACGTAACCTTTCCCGAGCCTCCGGAGGCAGGACATCCCTTCTATGATCTTCCGAACGTGATTCTCACACCGCATCTCGCAGGCTCGCACAATCGTGAGGTCGCACGCATGGGCGAGTACATGGCAGATGAGTTCGAGCGTCTGAAGACGGGTAAGCCCACGCGCTGGGGCGTCAGCCTGAAAATGCTCGAGATCATGGCATAAATTTCTTTTTCCCCTTTTGGAGGATATCGTGTCCGCAATTCAAGAAATCCAGACTTTTCTTACGGCGCACCCGGACTCCGCGAAAATACTCGCCGGAGCCTTCCTGCTGCTTGCGCTGATCCTTATCATCCGCAAAAGGCGCCGCAGACGATTCGATCCCCGTGACGTCTATGAGCCCCGTCCGCTGTTTTCGGAGCATGAGCGCCGCGCCTATTTTCAGCTTCGCCGCATCGCCGCAAGGCTCAATCTGGAGCTCTTTGCAAAGGTACGGCTTCTGGACATCGTCGAGCCCCGGGATCCGCGGGACTATTCCCTGATCAATCGCGTCATTCGCAAGCACTGTGACTTCGTGCTGCTGCTGCCCTCGGGCGAGACGCTGGCCGTGGTGGAGCTGGACGATTCCTCGCACAACGGCCGGGACGCCGCCTACCGCGACATGGTCAAGGATCGCGCTCTGGCAGACGCAGGCATACCCGTGCTGCGCTGCACTCAGGTCACGCAGGATCTGGAGACACAGCTTGCAAGGCTTGTGCGTCGGGTCTCATAGCGAAGCAAGCAGTCCCCGGCAGCCTTCCTCGATGTCGCGATAGGCCTCCTCAAAGTCCCCCGTGAACCACGGATCCGCAACGTTCCCGGTGCGGCCGGCAAATCCGAGGAGCTTCGAAACCTTGTGGGCGTTTTCCTCCCCCGCGATGCGGCGCATGGCGCGGATGTTCCCATCATCCATCCCGATGAGCAGGTCGAAGCGCTCGCAGTCCTCCCGCGTGAGGAGCCTTGCGTGATGCTCGGGCGGCACGATACCGTGCGTCCTCAGCACCGCACGCGCCGGAGGGTACACGGGATTCCCCAGCTCCTCGCGGCTCACGGCGGTGGAATCGATTTCGAATTCCCCTTCGCGTCCTGCGTCACGCACCAGCTTTCGGAAAACCGCCTCTGCCATCGGACTGCGGCAGATATTTCCCAGACAGACAAACATCACCCGGGTTTTTTCCTTCTTCATGATTTCCTCCAAACCAAAGACGGCGGAGCTTTGATGTTCCGCCGTCTTTTCTTTTGTTACACAAGCGCGTTCAGCACGCGCTCAATCTCGCTTTTGGGGCGAACGCCGATCAGCGTCTGTACAGGCTGCCCGTTTTGAAAGATCATCAGCGTTGGGATGCTTGCGATGCGGTAGCGCAGGGCAAGTGCCTCCTCCTCATCGACGTTGACCTTCCCCACCTTCACGCGGCCCTCATAGTCCCGCGCGAGCTCATCGACCGCCGGCGCCAGCATGCGGCAGGGACCGCACCATACCGCCCAGAAATCCACCAGAACCGGTGTCTTCGAGCGGAGCACCTCCTCCTCGAAATTGTCCTTCGTCAGTCTGATCTCGGCCATAACGGGTCACTCCTTCCCTTTTTCCTTCGATTTGTAATACAGCATACAGTGGCAGTAGCCCTCGAAATCCGGGTCCGCAATCTGCTCGCGGAACTCCCGGCACATGCATTTGTTGTCCTCGCTGCGTCCCACGCGGCAGGGACAGTAGCCGCCCTTCGCGGCGAGTCCTTCCCTGATCGTGCGGACAACGTCCTGATCCGGATTCAGCGTAATGGCCATGGTATCCCTCCGTTCGGATTGTCTACCAATATTGTATCACTTATTTGCCGGGATTGCAAGAGGGTTTTTGGGGAGAATCGATCCATCGGGAGCATCGCCGGGGCTGCCGCGTGGCGGGAAGGCTTTTGTGCTCGGGGGTGTACCCCCGAACCCCCCTTTTTGTGGGTGTCACCTTTCCCCCCGATTTTTCGGCTCGGGGGCATCGCCGGGGCTGCCGCGTGGCGGGAA
>CAVGLF010000195.1:0-2042 GCA_963630045.1 Butyricicoccaceae bacterium
GGGGGGTTCGGGGGCACTCCCCCGACCCCCTAAAGAGGTCTCCCGCTTACACGGCGGTGCCGGTGGAGGAATCGGCTCCCGCGCGAGTGGAAGGGACGGGGGACTCATGGCGCAGCCCCCCGGAAAAGCCGGGGGGTTCGGGGGCACTCCCCCGACCCCCTAAAGAGGTCTCCCGCTTACACGGCAGTATCGGTGGAGGGGCGGCTTCCGCGCGAGTGGGAGGGACGGGGGACTCATGGCGCAGCCCCCCTGGAAAAAGGGGGTTCGGGGGCACTCCCCCGATTCTAAAGAGGTCTCCCGCTTACACGGCAGTATCGGTGGAGGGGCGGCTCCCGCGCGAGTGGAAGGGACGGGGGACTCATGGCGAAGCCCCCCTGGAAAAAGGGGGGTTCGGGGGTACTCCCCTGATTCTAAAGAGGTCTCCCGCTTACACGGCGGTGCCGGTGGAGGGGCGGGGGACAGATTCCGGAAAATGACCGTTTTCAAACCCGCCGCGGCAGTTTATACTTGATACATATCATCTGCGGGCGTGGCCAGACGCATCTCGCGCCCACAATAAGAGCCAAACAGAGGTCAGAGAGGAAGGAGGGGCTTTGGACGCATGACACCCGGTGATGTTCGCCGCGCATTCATTCAGTCGGCAGTGGTCAACGCGATCCGAGACTTGAAGCGCGCACCGCATCAGACAGTCCGGCGCCTTGTGGACTGGGGCTGCCAGTTCGCCACGGGCGCTTTTCAGAAGACGTTCTTCTCCAATGCACGCAGCTTTCTTGAGCGGGACGACAGTCCGTATCATGTCCTGCTGCGCAATCTGGTGCGATGGGTCAATCCCCTTTCACTGCGCACCTTCAGCATCAACCTCGGGTATAATGCCTGGACGCTGGGAGCCGGCATGATTCGCAGCGAGGAATCCAGAATCGGACACGGCATCCCGTGGATCGTCCGCTTCAGTGACGTGACGGGGCACGGAGCTCTGACCGTGCAGGCGATGGAGCAGGTCATCGAAGAAGGGGAGCGGATGGGCATCTTCGCCTATTATGCCGAGGTTCAGGAGGCGGACGCGCTTGACTGCGTCTGCGAGCTGGCGGCGCGGCATTCCGACAGCGTATTCTGGGTGCTTGCTGCCCCCGACGTCATAGCGATGCGGGACACGCGCGTCTTTTCCGATATCTACAATCTCATGGTCGTCGTGCGCCGCTCGGACGGCTGGGAGACGCTCTGCCGGAATCTGATGAGCTCCGGCGTGCTGGTGTCGCTGTGCGTGCCGTATGCCGCAGCCGACGAGATTCTCCGCGGAGAGTGGCGCAGCGATGTACGGGAGTCCGGCGTGCCGGTATGCTTCTTCGAAGCCTCGGAGAGCGCGGGCGAGGAGGATCGCCGGCGCGTCGCGGAGTACGCCCGTGCCGAGCGTGAGCATCCCTCCGTGCCGGTCTTCGTCTGCGAGCTGGCAGAGGACATCCTCGAGGTGGAGCGCATTATCTCCGGAGAGCCCTGCCTCGTCTCCGTCGAGGACAGCGGTCAGGCGTTTTCCTTCGATTCCGGACACAGGCGGACTACGCGCTGGCAGAACGGCTTCAGCTTTTCCTCCATGCTTCGCACCCTCGCGCCGCGCGTAAGGCGCACGATCTGATCGCATTCTCTGGGGCATACCGCCCGAATACAGATATCGCACTGTTCAATCTGTGCGGAATCGGGAGGGACTTTCATCATGCGGCATCACGTTTTGTCGGGCCTTGACAATCTTTCCCTTGCGGACGAACGCCTGCAGGGGCAGCGAATCGGTCTGATGACGAATCCGACCGGCGTTGACCATGCTCTGCGCAGCGGCGTTGACATCATCAATGAAAGGTACCGTCTGACGGCGCTCGTGTCCTGCGAGCACGGCCTGCGCGGCGATGCGCAGGCGGGACAGGAGATCGGCACCTATGTGGATCGTGACACAGGTGTCACGGTCTATTCCGCTTATGGGAAAAGCCTTCATCTGTCACCGGAGCTGCTTGACAGCATAGACGTTCTGGTCTTTGACATGCAGGATGTGGGCG
>CAVGLF010000196.1:0-1022 GCA_963630045.1 Butyricicoccaceae bacterium
ATGTAGTAGTCATGCTCCGTGACCGCGCCGATCTTCCTCATGATGCCGATGTACTTGTCCGGGCTCATCAATCCGAACTCGCGGTTGTTCCAGCGCGAAAGCACCTCCGCACCGCAGATCTTCTCCGTGGACTTTTCCACGATGAACTGCAGGTACATCTGGAATTCGCCGTCCTCAATGGCCTTCGAGATGCTCAGACGAATCTTCTCCGCATCGGCGTTATGCTGCATGAGCTCGCGCGTTGTCACGCAGTAGAGCTGCTTATGCTCCGTCGCGTAGGTATAGCCCTGCTTCGCCGCGCCCAGCGCGTAGTCCGGGCTGCAGTACGGATCGTCGCGAAGGGCGAATATGCCGGCGCGGAAGAAGTCCGCATACTTGGGGCAGACGTTTCCGGCATACGTCCCAAGGTCGCGGAGCACCGCCTCGATGCGCTTTTCGGCGTCTCCGGCTCTTTCGCAGCGGTACACAAAGGCGAAGACGCCCGTGCGGATGCGTGCGATGTACTCGTCCGGAAGCATGATCTCCGAAAGCCTCCGCGCACCGATGCGCTGGATCTCCGTCGTCTCCTGATCGCTGAGCGTATTGCGCGCACGCGCCTTCTCCAGCGCGAGATAGGCAACGCAGTACGACTCGCGCTCCGAGCGCGGAATCAGCTCGTCGAATACGTAATTATAGTATCCCGCATTGCCGATTCCCGTCAGGCTGTCCGTCCTTGACTGCACCAGCTCACGCTGCTGCTTTCTGCGCATCCCGGCGAGAAGCGCGGCTGCCGTTGCGGCGGAGGCCAGCACGGCGGCGGTCGCCGCGGCTACTGTCGCCGAAAGAGCCGCCACGACGGCAAGCTCGCCCCTTCCGACCGGGGTTTTCTTCTGAGTTTCCGATTGCTGATTCATAACAGGCAAGCCCGCTTTCTCTCGTTTTTTTGGGATTTCGCGCATCACGGCAAAAGAAAAAATCCGACAAACGCGCTTCAAAGGCCTGTAGAAAATTGTCGGATTTTTTTTAGTCTTTTTTCCCCTGTC
>CAVGLF010000196.1:1032-2042 GCA_963630045.1 Butyricicoccaceae bacterium
GAGCAGTTTTTTTTACTTAAAATTTTTTTGGGGAGGAAGGATCGCCCCCCCCCAGGTGTTTTCCCTGTGGCATCGGTGCATCTTCCAAGCTTCCCGCCTTTATTGCACAAATGCGGGAGGGTCACGAGGATTATGTCACCCGCCCGCTTTGGGGAAGAGGGCAGCGCCCGCGGTTACCGGCCGGCTTTTCGTCTGGCCTTTTCCTCGTACATGGCGGAATCCGCCTCCGCGATGAGCTGCTGTATGCCGTCCATTTCCCGGCGGTACTGCGCAAACCCGACGCTCACGCACAGGGGACATCTCAGGCCGTCCTGCTCGCTCTGCTTTTCCGCACGCTTTTCGATGACCTGACGGATGAGATGAGCCTCCTTCTCGCCGCGGCATTTGACGAAAAACGCGAATTCATCGCCGCCGTAGCGTGCGCAGAAGCCGTTGGTCTCCTCGCTCACGGATTTCAGCACGCCGGCCAGCGACATCAGGGCGCGGTCGCCCTCCACATGACCGAATTCGTCATTCGTCCGTTTGAAGTGATCGATGTCCATGAACATGAAGAACAGCTCCTGGCTCTCGTCGAGGTCGTGAATCTCCGAGGCCAGCGCCCGAATCAGCTCGCGCCGTCCGGGGATATCGGTCAGATCGTCCTTCGAGACCCTTGACTCCAGGGACTGGATGAAGACGAGCAGGTAGGAAATCATGATGCCGCAGGAGAGGATCGGGATGTTCTGCAGATAGATCTGCGCTACGGTGCAGGCAACCGGAGGCACGACGAAGATCGCCATGGCCAGAAGCTCATCTCTGCGCGCGAAGTTTTCCTTGGAGGAGGAGCGCACCACGCAGCGCAGGGACGCAAGCAGGATGTATCCGTAGGAAAGGATGTGCTGGGCGTAGAACAGCCGCCCTCTGTGATAGGTTCCGTCCGCATCGAAGTAGTACAGGCATCCCGTGAAGCGGGAGACCACCAGACGCACGAAAAGCAGCATCAGCGGAATCGCCGTCAGCACGGCAACCCG
>CAVGLF010000197.1:0-2038 GCA_963630045.1 Butyricicoccaceae bacterium
TTTTTGTTGTTTTCCTTTGCTGTGACTATATGATACCAGATTCCGTACGGGATATCAAGGGGCTAATTAGACGAATCGAGTCATTAAAAACTGTGGAAGTTTCCGAAAATGTGCAGGTTATACAAATTCCGATTGACATCCGCATATGAGATGCGATATACTGTAACTGTTGCGGGTCTTTTATTTTGCAAAGGATCCGCAACCCGCATATATCGGCGTATCCTGTACGCCGGCGAAACACCTTTATCGAATCAGGTACCGTCCCGACAAAATGATAAGGAGGTTTTGATGACTCCCATGTATCTGTCACGTCTGTATCCCGCTCCCGTCCTCCTCTCCCCCCGCACGGAATCCCCCTATTCCTTCGGCGCGGAGGAAACTCTGTTCCTCTGCGGCGCGTTCTCCGAGGCCGCGCTGGATAACCTCTGCGCGCTCTGGCGGGGATTTTCCTTCACCGCGTCCCGGCTCAGAATCGAGTCCGTCCGGGGCGAGGGATATTCGGCCTTCCTCGGCACCGAGCCCGTGCCCGAGCCCGGTGCGTATTACAGCATCAGCAGCTCCTCCCGCGGAGCGGCGCTCTCCGCCGTATCCGAAAAGGCTCTGCTGGACGGATTTGCTACGCTGGTGCAGCTCATCACGCCCGTCGATCTTTCCGCAGGACACGAATCCTTCACGATCGAGGCTCTGGAAATCCGGGACGAGCCGTCCATGCCCTTCCGGGGCATCCATCTCTGCGTTTTCCCCGAAACGGAGCTGTATACGCTGGAAAAGGCCATTCACCTTGCGGGATTTCTGAAGTTCACCCATGTCGTGCTCGAATTCTGGGGTATGCTCCGCTATGAGTCCTGCCCCTCCATCGCCTGGGAGGGACGCGCTTTCACGAAGGATCAGATCCGTCCGCTCATCCGTCTGGCGCACGGCTACGGCATGGAGGTCATCCCCATGCTCAACCACTTCGGTCATGCTACGCAGTCCCGCGTCGCCATCGGACGCCATGTGCTGCTCAATCAGAATCCCCGTCTCCAGCTGCTCTTCGAGCCGGACGGCTGGACGTGGTGCCTGTCCAATCCGGACACAAAGGCACTCCTGGCTTCGCTGCGCACAGAGCTTTGCGAGCTCTGCGGAGCGGGCTCCTACTTCCACATCGGCTGCGACGAAGCGTATTCGTTTGCGACCTGCCCGAAATGCTCGGCGCGCGTGCCGCATGAGCTCTATGCCGAGTACATCAACGGACTGACGCAGGATCTGGCGGCTGTCGGGCGCCGTCCCATCATGTGGCACGACGAGCTCATCCGCCGCGACGCCTTCCCCGAGCACCTGAACGTCGTGGCGAACGGTCAGAATCATCATACCGATGCGGCTCTGGATCTCCTCGACCGCCGCGTCATCATCGCCGACTGGCAGTACGGCTACCGTACGCGGGAGAATCCAACCGCCGCGTACTTTATCGGGCACGGCTTTGACACGCTGCTCTGCCCGTGGAACAATGCAGAAAACGTCCGCGGTCTCTGCGACGCCGCGCGAGACCACCGGGCCATGGGTGTCCTGCTCACAACCTGGCACCATCTGCCCTCGATGTTCGCAAGCTTTCTCTCCTTCGGCTCCGACATCTGGGAATCCCGCCCCGCGCAGTCCGCGCCGATTACGGAGGCCGCCGCCATCCTGAGAAAGCTCCACGCAAGCCCCCGCTTTGAGGAGGCAGGCTGGAACCAGTACGAGGTCGCCCCGGCACAGATTTATTTTTGAGGCTTACGAAAAACTTCTGTCTTGAGTAATATCTGACTCAGGCCGCACTCTGAATCGATCCCCTTCTGCATATATCCGCCATAATTCAGCACATTTCCCGATACTTATTGTATAAGTCGGGAAATGTGCTGAATTTCTTATGCATTTTTTCGCCCCCAAAGTCTCCCCTCTGCCGGGCTCCCGGACATGGCAGCCGCAGCAGCTTGCAGCGCCGGAAGCCGGATCGGGCCGAACTCGAAAAAAAAGGGGGCCGTAGGGGGGGCTTATTCGATTTCGTAGTCGAAAGCGCGGC
>CAVGLF010000198.1:0-1571 GCA_963630045.1 Butyricicoccaceae bacterium
GGGGATTACTACAGGATTGATTCAGAGTACGGAACCGAGGAGGATCTGGAGACGTTCGTGCGGTGTGCGCATGCGCATGGGCTCCGCGTGATTCTGGACATTGTATATTATCACTGCAGCCGACTGTCAACGCTGGTGCGCGAGCATCCGGACTATCTGCAGCACGACGGGCACGGGGAGATTCTCATCGGCGACTGGAACACGCCGCTTCCGGATTACGCAAATCCGGAGCTCTGCCGGTACATGTGGGAGAATATGGAGTACTTCATCCGCCGGTTTGACGTGGACGGCTACCGCTGTGACGTAGGCGACCGCGTGCCCCACGCATTCTGGCAGGAGGGAATCCGCCGCTGCCGCGCTCTGAAACCCGACTTCTTCATGCTCAACGAAGGGGAGAAGATTGACTATCTCGATATCTTCGACTGCAACTACTTTTCGTCCTGCTGTTACTCCGCCCGGGAGATTGCCTCGGGAGAGAAGACGGCGCAGGCGTTTCAGGATGCGTGGCAGAGCTGTCGCGAGCGTATTCCGCGGGGAAGAAGACTGCTGCACTTCGTGGAGAATCACGATGTCGTAAGCGACAGCTTCGACCGCCGCTTTGAGAAGGTATACGGACACCGGGCGATGGAGGTGCAGCTGGCGCTCATCTATACGCTGGACGGAGTACCGTTCGTTTTCAACGGAAACGAGCTGGCGGATGACGCAAAGCACAGCCTGTTCTCCAGCCGCTTTCACGGGCGTGACGATACCCTTCTGTGGCAAAATCTCCTGACAGAGGCCGGACGGCGCAGGCTCGGGGTCATCCGAAGGCTGAACCGGCTGCGCGATGAGGAGCCGGCGCTGAACACGGACGCACTGGAGTGGGTGGAGCACGACGCGCCGGAGGCCGTCCTCGCCTTCACGCGCCCGGGTGAGAACGGAGCGAAGAGCGTGCTGGCCGTGCTGAATCTGCGCGGAGAGCCCGTCACCGTATGCACGAGCCTTCGGCTTCCGGGCCTTGAGAGCCTTGCGGAAAGCGGCGCCGCAATCGAAGGCCTGCAGGACGGTCTGCGCCTCGCAATGCAGGGATACGGCTACCTCATAGCCGCCATCGGATAGCCCGGCGGATCGGGAACCGATAGATGTGAACGATTTGTAAATACGCACAAAATGTTTCGACGGAATTCACAAAAAATACACTGGACAAAACGGGCAGACTGTGGTATACTAAAGACGAACTCAAGGAGAGGGGAAGACCAAACTCCCGTATGGAGTACGGCTACGGCAGTACGGGATCCGGTCGGACATCCCGCACTGCGAGTTCGAACAGACAAAGAGACAAAGGAGTGACGCGTATGAAGTTCACATTCACGGGCCGCAAGATAGAGGTCTCCGATGCGCTGCGTGCGTATGCGGAAAAGAAGCTTTCGAAGCTCGATCGCTACTTTGCAAACGATGCGGAGGCACAGGTTACGTTCCACACGGAGCGCGGCCGTGACACCGCCGAGGTCACGGTGCGCAGTGCGAACATGTTCTTCCGTGCGCAGAAGACGTCGAACGATATGTACGCGGCAATCGACGCAATCCAGGAC
>CAVGLF010000198.1:1581-2025 GCA_963630045.1 Butyricicoccaceae bacterium
GGACATGATTGAGCGGCAGATCCGCAAAAACAAGACCAGGCTGGAAAAACGCCTGCGTACGGGCGCCTTCGAGCCGGTCGCGGGAGCTCCCGCGGTCGAGGAGCAGGAGGAGACCTACGAGGTCATCCGCCGCAAGCGCTTCGCCTTAAAGCCGATGGCGGTGGAGGAAGCCATTCTGCAGATGAATCTGCTGGATCATGCATTCTATGCGTTTAAGAATGCCGAGGACGACAATCGCTACTGCGTGGTCTATCGCCGCAACGACGGCGGCTACGGCCTCATTGAAAGCGATTGACGCGAATAAAATAGCTTTTGTATATTCCCCCCAGAAAAAAAGGTCTCCCGCCGGAGTTTATGGGTTTTCTTTCTTTTCCCCGTGACAGCCGGGAAAAGGGAGGGCTTTTCGGGACTTTCAAAAAAACCAAAGCATCGGAGCCCGTGCGC
>CAVGLF010000199.1:0-2004 GCA_963630045.1 Butyricicoccaceae bacterium
GCCATAGGGGATGAGCTCGTCATCGCGGATGTCCAGCGCGCGGGCAATTTCCGTAATGGGCAGTGGCTTTGCGGCGCGGGCGATTTCAATATCAGACAGCATAAGAGATTCTCCATTTCCGGTTCATATGTTTGCAAAATAAGAATCCGATTCAAAAGTCAAAAGGGGGGAATATGGCAAAACAGGCAAAAATCCCGGCACCCGTTTGCGAAAGGGCTCACGGGGTCAGGGCATTTTACAGCCTTTCGATTTCCTGCGCCGCCAGCAGCACGCCGAGCTTGCCCGATTCGTAGGTCAGTCCGCCCTGCAGGAACGCCGTATACGGCGGACGCATGGGGGCATCGGAGGACAGCTCGATGGAGGAGCCCTGGACGAAGGCACCGGCCGCCATGACGACCGGATCCTCGTAGCCGGGCAGTGGGCAGGGTTCGGGGATGGCGAACGCGTCCACGGGCGCTCCGGTCTGAATGCCGCGCATGAACGCGAGCAGAGGCTCGGGAGAGCCGAAGTGGATGGTCTGGATGATGTCGTGCCGCACTTCCAGCGGAAGCGGATCGACCTCATAGCCCATTCGTCCGAGGAGGGAGGAGGCGAAGATGGCTGTGCGCAGCGCCTGACTCACGACATGGGGCGCTTCGAAAAAGCCCTGGAACAGGCTGCGGTTCTGCCCGAGCGAGCTTCCGCATTCGCCGCCGATGCCGGGCACCGTCAGACGCTCCGCGGTGCGCTCGACAAGGTCTCTGCGTCCCGCAACATAGCCGCCGCAGAGAGCGAGACCACCTCCGGGATTCTTGATGAGGCTGCCCGCCATGAGATCCGCGCCGACGGCGCAGGGCTCCTGCGTTTCGACAAATTCGCCGTAGCAGTTGTCGACCAGCACCGCGATGGAGGGATCATGCCGGTGGACAAGCTCCGTAATGCGTCCGATCTCCGAAACGGAGAGGGAATGCCGGTCGGCGTAGCCGCGGGAGCGCTGAATCTCCACGGCTCCGATGTCGGGATTCGCACGCAGTGCGTCCGAAATCGCCGCGTAATCCGGGCTGCCGTCCTTCATCGGCACGACGGTGCAGGGGCATCCGTAGGACGCAAGTGTACCGTAATGCGGGGGATTCTGCCCGATGCCGACCACGCCCTGCAGTGTATCGTAGGGCAGACCCGTCGCACACAGGAGGCGCCGTCCGGGGTCAAGGCAGGCGAACATCGCCGCGCCGATGGCATGCGTGCCGTTGACAAACTGCACGCGCACCAGTGCAGATTCGGCGAAAAAGACATCGGCGTACACGCGGTCAAGCGTATCGCGTCCGGCATCGTCATAGCCGTACCCCGTAGTGCCCGCGAAAAGGGAATCGGACACCCGGTGACGGCGGAAGGCGGTGAGGACGCGCGCCGTGTTCTCAAAGGAAGCGCCGTCGGCACGCTGGAGAGCCTCGGCCGCAGCCTCCTCCGCCTCGGCCGCACGGCGCATCAGCTGTGCATCGATGAAGTCGTTCAAATCGTTCTAACCTCTTCCTGAGTCAGCATGGACAGTTCATGCGCCGCGAAGACCTTTTCCGCACGCTCGCGGTCATCCACACGCAGAATCACATAGGCATCGCCGTGAATTCTGGCGACGAAGGCATAGGCGTATTCGACGGCGATATTCTCATCGGAAAGGAGCTTCATGACGCTGTACATGGCACCGGGCACGTCGCTGATGCGTACGCCGAGGACATGGTTGAGGGACGCGACATAGCCGCGCTCCCGCAGGATGGAGGACGCACGCTCGGGCTCGTTGGCAATCATGCGCAGGATGCCGAAATCCGAGGTGTCGGCAATGTAGAAGGCGCGGATATCGATGCCGGCTTCGGCCAGAATGCCCGTAATCTCGGACAGAGCCCCCGGACGGTTCGCGGCAAACACGGAAACCTGAGAGATGGACATGGAATTTCCTCCTTTTTAATTGAATCGCGGCTTTCCGTTCGCAAAAAGTGTACGGAAAGTCAAAGAAAGGCGGGAGGATATCCC